>JAHIZU010000153.1 GCA_018814265.1 Candidatus Margulisiibacteriota bacterium
GGATTCGCTTTCGCTTTTACAAGTCCTGAAACTAACCACCCAATCCATTATTGATATTGGCAGCGGCGCCGGCTTCCCTGGTCTGCCGCTCAAGCTCGCCTGTCCGCAGATCAAACTTACTCTCCTGGAAGCCACCAGAAAAAAAGTTGAGTTTCTCAAACACCTGGTCCTGATTTTTAGCCTCCAAGACGTAGAGATCATCGCCGGCCGGGCAGAAGAGGTTGTCAAAGAAAAAAGAGAAAGCTTTGACCTGGCAATTGCCCGAGCGGTCGCCCAGCTGAACGTCCTGAGTGAATATTGCCTGCCGTTTGTCAAGCTCGGCGGCCTTTTCGTTGCCTACAAGGAGGCAGCAGTCGAATCTGAGGTGGATAAGGCCCTAAAGGGCATTGCTCTCCTCGGCGGAAAGCTCAGGGAAATAAAAAAAGTCAGGCTGCCTGATTCTGAAATAATCAGATCACTGGTTGTGATCGAAAAGATCTCCCCCACCCCAGCCAAATTCCCCCGCCGCGCCGGTCTGGCCAAGAAGAGGCCTTTGCAATGATCAATTGGGTATTGAAATTTGGAATTTGTTTGTATCTTGCATCTTGTTTCTTGGTTATTGCGGGACCAGTCAAAGCTGACACTAAAACTAACGTAACAGTTCCGCAACGCAAGGTCTTCACCGACGTCCCCTGGGGCTACTGGGCCAAAGGTTCGATTGAGCTGTTGGGTGGTTTAGGCGTCATTAGGGGCTATCCAGACGGAAGCTTTCATCCCGAAGGAACGATCACCAGGGCGGAATTTACCATGCTAATGGTCAAAGCCAAATCAGGCCGGCTTAATAATCTAGGCTTGAAATCTTTTCCTGATATCCCCACCGGGCATTGGGCTGCAGCCTATATTGACAAAGCTGTGGAAACAGAATTGATCAAAGGCTATCCCAACAATACATTCAGGCCAAATAAAAAAGTTTCCCGGGTTGAAGGAGTGAGTGCGCTGGCCCGTTTTGACAATTTACCAATCGAGGAGGCTGAGGCCCTGCCTTTTCCTGATATCCTGCTCAGCCACTGGGCAGCGGAGTCGATCAGCGCAGCCAAAAAAGCAGGCCTGCTTGATTACCTGGCCAGCCAAAATTTTAACGCGAAAAAGCCTTTGACCCGAGCGGAAGCCGTGCACCTGTTAGCCAAAACCTCATTTTTTAACGCTAAGCTTTAGCTTCGATCTGAACTGTGTTATACTATACTCATGTCTGTCGCCTACGCAGTAGTTAACCAAAAAGGCGGAGTCGGAAAAACGACCACAACAGTTAACCTCGCAGCTTACCTGGCCACTTTTGGCAAGAAAATCTTGCTGATCGATATTGATCCACAGAGTAATGCCTCGGTCGGCTTTGGCGTTGACCGTAAAGCCCTTAAGCACTGTCTATATGATGTCTTGATAGAAGGCCTCCCGATTAACGAGGCAATTGTTAAAAGTTCGATCTCTAATTTGGACATTCTCCCATCTACCCCGCGCCTGGCTGGAGCAGAGGTTGAATTGGTTTCTGTTGAAGGCAGGGAATATAAACTCAAGCAAGCGCTGGCCAATCTCAACAGCTCTTATGAGATCATTATAATCGATTGCCCGCCTTCGCTTTCTCTCTTAACTGTTAACGCTTTGACCGCGGCCAATGAAGTCATCATTCCCATCCAGAGCGAATACTACGCTTTGGAAGGCATCAGCCAGCTGACGCATACCTTGGAATTGGTGCGGGAAAGCCTGAACCCTGAGTTAAAGATCCGCGGCATTGTTTTGACCATGTATGATCCGCGCACCCTGCTTTCTTCCCAGGTGGCAGAAGAAACCAGAAAATACTTTGGCAAAAAAGTTTTCCAGACCGTTATCCCCAGAAATATCCGTTTGGCTGAAGCGCCTAGCTTTGGCCAGCCGATCATATTTTATGACCCTGGCTCCAAAGGAGCGCAAGCGTATGAAAATCTTTGTCGGGAGGTGTTAGGTGATGGTTACGCCGAATAAAAGAGGTTTAGGAAAAGGATTAGGCGCTTTGATCCCGCAGGGCTCGGTTTTTACCGGGGGCAGAACGATCGTTAATATTGATATCACCAAAGTGGTGCCCAACCCCAGGCAGCCGCGCAGCAGTTTTGCCAAAGAAGGCCTGGAGGACCTGGCTAGCTCCATCAAAGAACAAGGAGTGATCGAGCCGATCCTGGTGCGGATGAGAACAGGCAAATACGAACTAGTGGCTGGCGAGCGCCGCTGGCGGGCAGCTAAGCAAGCTGGCTTAACTGTTATCCCCTCGATCGTCAAAGATTTCACAGATGAACAGTCGCTGGAACTGGCCTTGATCGAGAACCTGCAGCGCGAAGATTTAAACCCTATGGACGAAGCCGAAGGCTATTCCCGCCTGATCCAGGAATTTAAACTTACCCAGGACCAGGTCGCCAAAAAAGTCGGCAAAAACCGCACCACAGTGACCAATATGTTACGAATCCTGACTTTGCCGGAAAAGATCAAGCACAGCTTAGCCAAAGAAGAGATCTCTGTTGGCCACGCGCGGGCCCTGCTGGCGATCAGTGACGCTGCCAAACAGCTGGAGATCTGGAAACAGATCATCAGCAATCACTTAAATGTCAGAGACGTGGAAATCCTGGTCACTGGCAAATCAGAGGTTTCTAAAATTAAAAAAGGCGGACGCAAACGAGCTTTTACCTAGAACGCGGAGCTCAACTCTTTAGTCGAAAAACTGACCACTCATCTGGGCACCAAGGTCAAGATCTTTGGCACCCCGGAGCGCGGCCGCATTGAGATCAACTATTATTCAAAAGATGACCTGGAAAGGCTCTTGGAGGTCCTGTTGGCCAAGAAAAGCAGTCCAAAAAATGTTTATTTAGCTGCGGGGAAGGATTTAAGTGCCGGGCAAACAACCAGGGCCTGATCAGCCGAGCAAGGAGGCAAATAAAATGGCAAAAAGCAAAAAATCTTTGGTCAGCTTAAAGAAATCACTCAAAGAATTGAACGCTATAGTTAACAAAGCGGGAAAGAATCTTGGGGTAGTTAAATCGCTCCTGAAGAACGCGGAAAAGGCCACCAAAAGTTGAGGCAGTCACTGGAGCTAAGCTTTGGCCTTGCTCATTTCTTCAATCGCC
>JAHIZU010000300.1 GCA_018814265.1 Candidatus Margulisiibacteriota bacterium
AAAGGCAGCCACAATGAATTAATGGGGGGCACATATACATATTATATTGTTGCCGAGGATGTTGCCGGTAATACTACAGACTCAGCTTCTTTTGAAGTAGTTATTGATCTTGAACCGTCTCTTGTGGGTTATGCTTATGCCGACCCGGATACGTTTTCGGCAGTAAATCCGGATAATAATCATTCAAATATTACCTATTATCTCACGCGGCCAAACTTAACCGTAACGGTTGAAGTAATAGGAGAGGACCGCACCATTAAAACTCTGGTTGATGGTGAAACTCAGGATAAAGGACTTCGATCAATTTCATGGTTAGGAGATTTTGACGAAACCTATGATGGATCAACTTCACGGTTCGATTCAACTAAACTGCCGGATGGAAGTTATGTCTTTAAAATTACTGCGGTTGATCCAGATAAAACCAACGATCCTTGCATTGTTTCCGGAGTAGTTGATTTGGATAATACTCCACCGTACCTGACCTTTAATGATGTTGTGGTTAACACAAATTCAGGAACTGCTTCTCTGGATTATAATTTATCAGAAGATGCTTCGGTCGAAGCACAGGTTTTTGATAACTCTAACAATCTTGTTTCTACTTTGGTTGCTAATGAGCCGCAAAATGCCGGCAATTATGAACTGGATTGGGCTTTTGGTGAAAGTGAAAACAGCTATTATTTTAAGGTTTCTGCGCGCGACCGGGCGCTTAATTCTACCGAGCAGACCACCGATGTATTTGCGGCCTATGTTGAGTCCCCGGTGTCGGTGACCAATGTTTCGATTTCCCCTTCGATCTTTACTCCTAACGGAGATGGGCACACCGACCAAACCCGCCTTACTTACACACTTTCCGGAAGCAGTGAAAGTTATTTAACCAGTGTTTACATCTTGGATTATTCGGGGACCACGGTTAAAAAAATAATTGAGGACGAAAATCAAAGTGATGGGACACACTCCTTTTACTGGGACGGAAAAAATGAAGCGGCGCAGTATGTGGAAGATGGAAATTATACATATAAGATAATTGCGGAAGGGATTGATTCCAGCGTTTCGGAGGTCCAGGGTGAAATCACGGCCATAAACTCAATCCCAGAGCTTTCGATCGCTGTTAATCCGTCAAGTTTCTCGCCCAATGCTGACGGCAGTTCCGATACGGTTAATATTTTTTATTCCATCGATTATCCGGCCGAGTACATAACGGATCCGGCTGCGGTTCAGATCGATATCAAGGGCACCGATAATTCTGTAGTTTATACTCAGTCCTTCTCAAAAACTCCGGGTACGTATAATTTTGATTGGGATGGGGCAGGGCTACCCGAAGGAACTTACTATGTCATTGCCAACGCTGATGATGCGCTGGGATCGCCGGCCTTAACTCAATCAATAACATTGGAAATTAACGTTACAGCGCCGGAGTTAGCGGTGACCTATGCTTCTCCAAATCCTTTCAGTCCAGATAACGACGGAGCAAAAGATGAAATAACCGTAAGCTATAGTCTCTCAAAGGATTCATATATAACGGCGAGGATTACAGATGCAGACGGCGCGGTTGTAAAAACACTTTCTTCAAGCGAATTTACCGGGCAATATGTCGGGCGCATAGGTATTTTATCTGTTCCAACCTTAACCTGGGACGGAAAAGATGAAGCCGGCACGGTTGTCCCTGAAGGAGCCTATACATTCAGTCTTTCATCGATTGATGATTCCGGCAATTCAGGCAATACATCGATTGAAGTTGTGGTGGACACCCTTGATCCGGAAAAACCTCAGCATTCCGGCTTGCCGGCATATACCAATCAGCAAACTCATACTTTTTCGGGAACCGCCGAAGCTTTGAGTACAGTGCATTTATACAATAATGATGTCTTAATTGCTCAGACTGAATCTGATGCATCTGGAAACTTTACCCACACCATCAGTTTAAATCCGGGAGGCAATCAAATTTATGTGGTTTCCGAAGATTCAGCCGGAAACCAAAGTGTGGCATCAACCACTTCAACTGTAAATTTTGAAACCGAAAATCCGGTCGTGTCGAATATTGCGGTAAGTCCCAACCCGGCCAAAGAGGGGACCGTTACCATTAACTTTGATGTTTCCGAGGAACTTCTGGAAAATCCGTCAGTTACCGTAAATGGCAATTCTGCGAACTATTCTTCAAATAACGGGCTTTCATATGTATATGTATACGATGTAACCGGAGCAGATTCTCAAGGCCAGGCAGTTGTTGTAGTTTCCGTGACTGACCTGGCT
>JAHIZU010000154.1 GCA_018814265.1 Candidatus Margulisiibacteriota bacterium
ATTCTTTGGGCGATCTGGCAGGTTTATAAAGAAGCTTAAGCTTGTTTAGCGTGATCCAGCGCATCAAGCTCAGAGATCAACGCCTCCAGTTCTTTAAAACCCGCGTCAATAGCCGCTTGATGCTGAACAGCTTTTTCTTGTAACTGAGGTATCTCATGGCCTTTGCCCTGGCTCGGGGCCGCTGCCATCTTCAATTGTACCGCTGCCAGTGCTACTTCTTCGTCAGCGATCATTTTTTCGATCTGTTTGGCCTTGTTGACCACTAGCTGGTGCTGTTTTTGGTTTTCCTTCTGCGCGTTGGTAACCTTGACCTTCTTTGGTTTTTTAGCTTCTTCTGCCCAGCCCACCTGGTCTAAAAAGTCCTGGTAAGTCCCTTCAAAAACAAAGACCCGGTCCTGGTCAAAGACGATCAGTTTTTTTGCTAAATGATGCAAAAACATTTCGCTGTGGGTAACGATCATGACTGTGCCGGGAAAAACATCGAGCGCGGCGATCAGCGAATCGCATGATTCAACATCCAGATGGTTTGTTGGCTCGTCAAGCAAGAGCAGGTTAGTCGGGGAGAGGAGGATCTTGCCCAAAGAGACCCGGCTTCTTTCGCCGCCGGAGAGGACGGAGATAAGTTTGAGCGCCATATCGCCGGGAAACATCATGGCGCCGCAGGTTTTGCGGATAGTGCCGTAGCTTAAGTCTGGCCGCAATTCAGCCAGTTCTTGTTCGATCGTATGTTTGGGGTTGAGCCGCCCAATATTGGTCTGGCCAAAATAGCCCAGCTGGCAGCCAGGATGCTTTGTGATCTCTCCCTCAGTTGGCGTTAATTCTCCGGCCAGCAAGCGCAGGAGGGTAGATTTACCTTTGCCGTTTTTGCCGACCACGCAGATGCGGTCTTTTTTGCCGAGGTCGAGCGAGAGTTTTTTGATCAGTATTTGTTCCGGCGAGTAGCCAAAGGTCAATTTCTCTGCTCGCAGCAAATGGTTGGCGTGGAATTCCACTGCGTTAAAGCGAAAGCCCAGTTCAGTGATCTTAGCCAGTTCTTTTTTTTCGCCCATTTTAGCCAAGGCTTTTACCCGCGATTGCACCAGGCTGGCCCGGGCGGCTGAAGCGCGGAAGCGGTTGATGAATTCGGTTGTCTCATCCCGTTTTTTATTTTCCCGCTGCCGGGTTTTCTCATAAACTTCTTCTTCCACCGCGATCTGTTCAAATAATTTTGCAGTATCACCTTCGATCTTTTTGATCTTCTGGCGGTGGATCCCCATTGTGTGGGTGGTAACGCTATTCATAAAGTCGCGATCGTGGGTAATGATCATCAGCTCGTTGGGCCAGCGCTGCAAAAAACGGGTTAGCCAGCGGATGGAGAGGATGTCGAGGTAGTTTGTTGGCTCGTCTAAGAGCAGCAGATGTGGTTCTGCTACCAGGACCTTGGCCAGGTTAAGGCGGACTTGGAAGCCGCCGGAAAAATCAGCCGGGGAGCGGCTAAATTCTTCTTCACTAAACCCTAAGCCGCTCAAGATCTTTTCTGCTTTCCAGATCTGGTCTTTTTCTTCTGCCGGGAGGCCCAGGCAGGCTTCTTCCAGCACGTTTGGTTTGCTAAAGGTAAGATGCTGTTTTAAGTAGCCAATAGTATAGTTCTTTGGAGTAGCGATCTGGCCCTCGTCCGGGGATATTTCCCGGGTGAGCAGCTTGAATAGAGTGGTTTTGCCCGAGCCGTTCCTGCCAACCAGGCCGATGCGCTCACCGGAATTAATACTGAAGCTGACTTCATCAAGCAGCTCCTGTCCGCTAAAACCCAAAGATAGATCAAATACTTGCAGCATGGATTATAAATATAGCACGAGTGTGCTTAAGAGCACAAATGGCCTTTGCGCTGAGCTTGCATCGAGCGAGGCCAAGATGTAGAATTTAACTTATGATGAAACGTTTTGTCTTGGCGGTTTTTATTCTTGGGGCCATAATGCTGGCCAGCGGCTGCGAGGACTCACAGGTTTTCAATACCTCTGTCACTGCTCCTTCGCCTTTTGCTGAACCGTTAATTGCCGGCCGCAACAAGATCGTAGTTATCAGTGACATCCATATGGGTGAGGAGCGGGCGGCTGACGCCGCTTACTGCTGGTTCACTGAAAATGCAAAGCTTTTAGAATGTTTTCTTGATGAAGTCGCCCAAAGCGAACAGGTCAAGACCCTGGTGATCGCTGGTGATTTTTTTGACGAATGGATCGTGCCGATGGAGACCGCGCCATTTCAGAGTGGGATTACTTCCAGCGAGGGTTATTTCCTTTCTGTGGCCAACGCGCCGCTTAACATCAACATAGTTAACAAGCTTAAAGCTATTGTTAATGCCGGCACGATCGAAGTTGTTTACGTGCCTGGCAATCACGACATGCTGATGACCGAAGCGATCATGCAGAAGATCATTCCTGGCATCACCTGGGCAGGTACAAGTACTGGCATGGGTGACTACTGGCCCAGCAGTCACATTGTGATGGAGCACGGCCATCGTTACGACTTTTTCAACTCGCCTGACTCTTTGACCCAGGCCGGCAGTTTATTGCCGCCTGGCTATTTCGTCTCCCGTGTTTTTGCCTCAAAATCAGCTGCTAATGGGCCGGTGGTGGAGGAAGATCTGGTCGCGATCGCGGACCTCGAGTTCGTCGCGGCCTGGGACATTGCTATTGCTGAAATTAATATTCACGGGCTGGACAAGGACGCCAAGATCATCAAGATGGGCATTGATGGATATACTGCTGACATGTCGGTCAATGATGCCAAGGACAATTATAAGGCGAACATTGGTTCCCAGTGGGACCAGCGGCAGTCGATCAACGGCGTTTATTCCAAGATGACTGAAACAAGCGCGATATTGGCTGGTTCAGGCATTGGCTGGTGGGGGGATCTGGAAGATCCGGCTGATCTTCAGTATCTTGTGCCGGGCCGTGCAAAAATAGTTGTTTTTGGCCATTCGCACAAGGCCATGCTTAAGAAGAACCTGGTCACTTTGGAAAAGATCTACGCTAACACTGGCACCTGGATCGATGCCAAGTATGTGAAATCAGGTTATGCTACGCGGTCTTTTGTAGTGATCAGCCCGTCAATTTCCAGAGGTTCTGAAACCGACACTGTTACTCTTTATCAGTATAATGGGACTGGGGAAGTTAGTAAGTTGGCGGAAGAGTCTGTCAAAGTAAATTAATGGGCAGTCTGGCAGGTTTATTAGGAAGTTTAAAAGCCAAGTATGGATTCTGAGGCTATAAGACACCTCTTTTAGGTGAGGAGGAAAACAATATGCGCATTGCGCAAATAGCTCCAATTTGTTTAAGTTTGCCGCCTGTTAATTATGGCGGAGCTGAATTGGTTATTAGTTTATTAACCGAAAGCTTAGTTAAGCGCGGCCATGAAGTTACGCTATATGCATCGGGTGATTCCAAAACAGGGGCCAGGTTAAAGCCATTTTATAAAAAGGCTTTAGGTTACGGCAATGATTCGCCTGAGCTGTGCCTGGCCAATGCAAATTTTGCATTTCAAGATGCAGATCCATTTGATGTTATTCATAATCATATGGGGTTTTATGGTCTGCCGTTTGCCAAATATGCCAGGCCGCCGGTAGTTACTACTTTGCACAATGATATTGTTAATCAAAATGAGGCTTTTTTTGAATATTATAAGAATGTCTGTTCCTTTGTGGCGGTAAGCCAAAACCAATGCAAAAGAATGTCAGGGCTTAACGTGGTCGAGTATATTCATAATAGTATTGATGTGGATAGTTTTCAATTTTGCGGGAAAAAAGATGACTATTTATTATTTCTTGGCAATATTAGTAGGAATAAGGGGGCTGATGTTGCTGTTAAAACTGCGCTGGCGCTTAAAAGAAAGTTATTTCTTGTGGGTAAAATAGAAGCAGCCCATCGATCATTTTTTGATCATGAAATAAAACCTTTTATAGATAATAAGCAGATTATTTTTGAACCTTTAGCCGATACTCAAAGAAAGCAGGCATTGTATGCAAGTGCCGCGTGTTTATTGTTTCCTATTGATTGGGAAGAGCCGTTTGGGCTGGTTATGCTGGAATCTTTGGCTTGCGGCACGCCGGTGGTGGCATTCAACAGAGGTTCAGTGCCGGAAATTATTGTGAACGGCAAAAATGGTTTTGCGGTCAATTCATTTGAGGAATTATTACAAGCGATCAGAGATGTTGGGAAGATAAGACCACAGGATTGCAGAAAGCATGTTGAGGCATTATTTAATGTTGATAGAATGACGGATCAATACGAGAGGTTGTACGAGAAATTGATCCAGGCGAGACGATAAATTTTGTCAAATAGATCAACTACTTGTGACCTTACCCCATTGTTAGGACCATTATGAATTAGAGTAAATCTGGCTGCAAGAGCCAGTTTCCG
>JAHIZU010000155.1 GCA_018814265.1 Candidatus Margulisiibacteriota bacterium
CCTGAATAGTTCCCGAGGTTGGTTCTGCTTCCAGGCTGTTCGGTATTACATCCGGTCTAAGTTTTGGCAGGCGATCTATAAAAAACTAGGAATTACTATGCTTTGGACTATGTTTGATGTTGATCCAGAAAAGCTGATTAAGACCCAAGCACTTGAGCTGGTTAACGGGCTCTATTTGGGATCACATTGGAGCAATTTTCCTAAGTATCGAATTGATAACCAAAAGTGTTATGATGTACTTTTTACTTGGGGAAAACACTTTATTTCAAGTAATTTCTCAAACTATCCATATATGGCAGCGTTTATAACTGGTTATCCATCGGATCATTATTTTTTGACACGTATGACGTTAGCAGACGAAATGAAACGCTCGCTAAAAGATAAATTTGTTATTTCTTTTCAGGATAATATGATTGCGAGTGATATCCTATATTCAAAAGGCATGCAGGTAGCTGTCCACCGGATGCTGATTGATATGTTGCTAAATGATAATCGACTGATCCTTTTGCTTAAACCGAAAAGAAAATATATTTTTGAGCAGATCCTAGCCGAATTACCTGAGCTTCAAAGTTTAATAGATGCTGATCGGGTCAAGGTATTTCTTGGTGAAACGGTTAGGAGTAAAGCGGTTCCGGCTGAGATTGGTAAGGCTAGCGATCTGGTTATTGGTTTAGGCATTAGTACGACGGCAGCAGAGTGCTGTTTTGCTGGTACGGTAAGTTTTCACGCAGACCTGACCGGATTTAAGGATAATGCTTTTGGTAATGCCGGTTTGAATAAGGTTGTTTTTAGAGATATTAATAGTTTAAGATCTGCGATCCAGTCCCAGATTAATGGCCAGGGCATAACGATTGAGGAATGCCGCAAATACCATAAAATGCTAGATCCTTTCCAGGACGGTCAGGCTTATAAAAGAACCGGAGCGATCATTGGTGCGCTTCAAAAGGAATTGGCTTCGGGTTTGTCTCGGTTGGATGCAGTCAAGAAGGTTCAACAAAGATACAATAAATTTTCGGCTGTTAAGGAGGAGGTTTTGGTATGAGGTTAAAGGATAAAGTAGCGATTGTTACGGGGGGATCGAGAGGAATTGGTAAAGCAACCTGTATTCGGTTTGCTAAAGAGGGGGCTAAAGTAGTGGTCAATTATGCCTCTGCAGCTGATAAAGGAGACATTGCCAGCACCGCTGAGCAAGTTGTTAAAGAGATCAAAGCTGTCGGCGGAGAAGCAATTGCTTTTGATGCGGATGTCTCTAATAAGGCAAAAGTTGAGGAAATGGTTAATGAAGTAGTTAGAAAGTTTGGACGATTAGACATTATGGTTTCGAATGCAGGAATTTGTCCATTTGAGGAATTTCTTGACATTGATGAGGAACTATTAGATCTAGTTATTGGTGTTAATCAAAAAGGGGCTTTCTTTTGCGCCCAAGCCGCGATGAAAAAAATGATAGAGTTAAAAATTACGGGACGGATCATTTTTACTAGTTCGGTCAGTTCAATTTTTGGTGGAGAGCTGCAAGCGCATTATTGCCCGACTAAAGGGGCGATTAATCAATTAATGAAGTCAATTGCGATTGCGGCCGGAAAACACGGTATTACTTCTAATGCGGTTTTACCGGGTACGGTGATCACGGATATTAACCGACAACAATTAGAAAAGGATAATCCTGAACTTCAGGAGTATTTTATTAAACGCACGCCGATTGGACGTTTGGCCACGCCGGAGGATGTTGCTGCGGCGATGCTGTTTTTTGCGTCAGATGACGCGACCGCGGTTTCGGGAGCGACATTAGTGGTGGATGGCGGAATGTCCATCAATTTACAGTGAGGTAGTTAGGAAATGAAACAAACGAAATTTGGTTTTTGTGTACCGATCTTTGCTAATCCGGGCATGGCTTTCTTCAGAACGCCAGCTTATGAAAAACTTGATTGGACATCAATAAAAGACACGGTTCTGCTTTGTGAAAATCTGGGTTATGACTCTTTGTTTGTTGCGGATCACTTGTTCTTGGGTCGCGATGGTGATATCTGGGAGGGTCTGTCCCTGATGGCGGCATTGGCGGCTATCACTCAGCAAATGCAAGTCATTCCGATTCATCTATGTAATAACTTTAGACATCCGGGTTTAGTAGCCAAGTCTATTGCTACGATCAGTCATATTTCCAATGGCAGGTTTGAGCTTTTTTATGATTATGGTTGGCGCAAAGCCGAATTTGATCAATACGGGATTGATTTTGGAAAGTCAGATGACGAGCGGATCCAAAAGATGGAAGAAGGTATTTCAATTATTAAGGGATTGCTTGAACAAGAAAAATTTTCGTTCAAAGGCAAGTTCTATACGTTAAAAGATGCTATTTGCAATCCCAAGCCGGTCAAAAAAGTCCCGATTTGGATGGGAGAGGCCAATCATCCGGAAATGGTAAAGGCGATCGTTAAACACGCTGATATGTTTAACTCAATGCCTTGTTCGGTTGAAGGTTTTCAAAAGAAGCTGGATGTGCTGAAAAAGGAATGTGATCAGCAGGGTAGAAAAATGAATAGTATTGATCTGTCTTTAGAAACTCAGATTCTAATTCGTGAAACTGACGCTGAGATCGATGAAGAGTTTAAAAAGTTTGCAGCCATAAAAAAGCTAAATAATTCCTATGATCAGGATATTTTGACTCAGCTGAAGTCCACTAATCCAGCATTAGAAAATTATAATTCGCGTGAGGATTTTGATGAAGAATTTATGATCGGTACACCCGAGCAAATCAAAGCAAAGCTTGATAAATTTGTGGAGCTAGGGGTTAGTCACTTTATGCTTTGGTTTATGGATTATCCGAGTCATATGGGCATTAAATTGTTTGCGGACAAGGTTATGCCTCATTTTAAAAAATAAGCAGGAGGAGATTATGCAGAAAATAATCAAGGATTTGAAAGATAAGACAAAGGTCAAAAAGGGTCAAAATTATGTGGTAGCTAATCTGAGTGATGAAACCATTCGCGGGGATATGCGCGGCTGGGTCTGTGGACATTTTTATCCTAAAGAATCTATCTTCCATCGCAATGATATTGAGATCTGTTTTAAGGAGCTCAAGGTAGGAATGAGCGAGGAGCTGCATCATCATTTATGTAGTTTTGAGTTCTTGTTGGTCTTGAGTGGCAAGGTGGAATATGAAATTGATGGTGACCGTCACGTGATGACCCCGGGAGTGTTTTATATGTTATATCCCGGAAATACTGAACGCATCGTGAAAGTTCACGAGGAAACTACGGTGATTGCGATTAGATTACCCAGTGTGCCGGATAACAAGATCTTTGTAAAGGAGAAGAAAAATGGCTAATAAAGATAAAATCGTTGGTTTGATTCCGATCCGGGAAGGATCACAGAGGGTCAAGGAAAAAAACTTTCGCGAATTTGCTAACGGAAAATCGTTATTTGAAATTAAGATTGATCAATTGAAACAAGCGGGCTGTTTTGATCATATTTATGTTTCCAGCGACAGCGCAAAGGCCAAAAAGATCGCACTGGCAAACGGGGCTGAGTTTTTACCGCGTGATAGCCGTATGTGCCAGAGTGATGTGTTGTTGGCTGAAGTTATCATGCATATTATGGAAACCATTCCCGGAGACCCGATCGTGGTGTGGGCCCTGGCCACTAGTCCTTTGTTTAGTGATTTTGCACAGGCGGTAAAAAAATATCTTGAAGTTAAAAAAGACCATGACAGTCTGATTGCGGTTTTGCCAAAAAAGTCTTTCTTTCTTAATAAACATGGTCGGGGGATTAATTACAATCCTGGTTACTGGCATCCTTATTCACAGCAGTTAGAAACCTGGTATGAAGTCACCGGCGCTTGTTATATTGGCCGAAAAAGTGACATGCTCAAATGGAGCTACTGGTTTGGCACTAAGCCCTATTTATATGAAGTAAAAAATTCTCAG
>JAHIZU010000156.1 GCA_018814265.1 Candidatus Margulisiibacteriota bacterium
GCTCAACTACGGCCATTACTTGGTCTGCCAGCGATGCTGGGAGTGGGATAGCCGATCATTCAATCGCGCTTTATTATACAACTGGTGAAGGCGATGTTTTAATTACGGATAATTTATCCAATTCAGGTTCTTATGACTGGGCCATTCCAGCCATTGATTCTAAGCAGGTAAAAATAAAGGCTGTGGCGCAAGACAATGTGGGAGAAAGCAATGAAGATCTAAGTGACAGTGTGTTTGAAATTGATAGTACACCGCCTGATCCGCCAACTATTGACCCAGTTAAATCGCCGACAGTTTTACTTTCGCAAGGCATAAGTGGGACCAAAACATTTGATGCAGCAATTATTTTAATTAATGGGCATTCAGAAAATGTTAATTATCCAAGTTTAACAGCCTGGTCCGCTAGTGTCTCGCTCTTTAAAGGAATAAACACCTTGGAAGTTGTTGCTTACGACACAGCCGGAAACAGCAGCGAAGCCGCAGAGGCAACTATTGAAGTAAAAGACCTTAATTTTACTGCTACGGATGAGGAGATATCAGTTACAGTGCCTGCGGGGGCCCCAAGCGAAGAAGTTGAATACATGGATTTTGCGCGGGTGGCTCTGCCAGGGGTAAATCCTGCTGGATCATTAGCGCTTGAGCAGGCGATTCAGATCACATCAAATGTGAACTCGTTTTCAAGCCCCATTGAAATAACTTTCCCGATACCACCAGGCGCTTCACATCCTCGAAGTTTTATCTGGGACCCAGCAGGAAATAAATGGACCGTTCTCCCCCTGAAGAGTTCAACTGCTTCGTCCATAACATTTGGTTCAGATCAATTGGGGGTTTTCGCGGTTTTTGAAGTTATAGATTTCAATGGCCCAACGGTTGACAACGTAAAAATAGGTGGTCGCAATGTATCATCAGGAGATTCAATAATTTCCAAGCCCTCCCTGACCTTGGACATTTCAGATAATTATGCCGTAGATGCCTCGCAAATGTTTATAAGCGTGGACGGGGCTGCGCCTAAATCTTTAAGCGGAAGCAAGGCTTCCCAAACCAGCGCGTCTATCTCGTATACGTTTTCCGATAGCGATAAGCTTTCTTTGGGCGATCACACTTTTAAGATCACGGCAGCGGATGAGGTGGGAAATACTTCAATCTGGGAAACAACCTTGTATGTGGTGGGCGATTCCATTTCCGGTCTTTTGATCTATCCCAATCCTTATACATTAGGAAACGCAAATTGTATTAAAATTGACGGCTTGACCGAGGATGTGCATGTCCGAATTTATGATATAGCCGGAGATCTTGTCTGGTCGGGTCAAAACATGCCTGGATCTGCAAGCTTGACTTGGGATGCAAACAATTCTTCTGGCAATCAGGTTGCGCCGGGTATTTACTTCTATGTAGCAGTCACAGATTCTGGAGGAAAGCAAAGTGGCAAAATTGCGATTATTCGCTAGTCTAATATTGGTTGTGCTAATGGCTTTGCCGGTGTTTGCCGGCGATGAAAGTGCCGGCACAGTGGGCGGAGCATTCCTGAAATTGGGAAACGGCGTTCGCGCGCCAGCCATGGGTGAAGCTTTTACCGCTGTTGCTGATGATGCTTCAGCTATTTACTGGAATCCCGCAGGCATTGCTAAACTTGATTCGCCGGAGATTTCGATGTCTTACAATATGTGGCTGCAAAGCACCAGTTATTCTACAGTTCATTATGTGCATCCGATTTTGCCCGGTCATACTCTGGGAGCCTCGATCTTCTACCTGAATTATGGAAATATTATGGAAACCACTGCAACCTCGCGGACCGGCACAGGAAGAATATTTTCTCCGTCAGGGTCCGTCGCGACAATTTCGTACGCTTCAAATATTAATGATAGTTTATCTTTAGGCGCGAATCTTAAAGTGCTTGGTCAGTCAATTGATATGTATCAGGAAAACGGGACAGCAGTTGATTTGGGATTGTTGCTTAAAAACCCGCGGGGAATGGATATTGGATTGGTTGCCCAGAATTTGGGGGTGATGAACGGGTCATCTTTGCCGCAGACATGGAAATTGGGCGTTTCTAAAAAGCTGCTCGATGACAAAATGCTGATCGCTCTGGATATTGGCGCTCCCACGGATAATAAAACGATTGTGTCTTTGGGTTGTGAGTATCAGTTGAATCAACTCTTGAAGCTGCGGGCAGGTTATAATACAAAATCAGAAGAAGGCGCTGGCGGGAATCTGGGAATGGGGCTTGGGCTCAATCTTTCCCGCTTTTCAGTAGACTATACGTATGCGCCCTATGGCGAACTGGGAAGCGCGCATAGGGTAGGGTTGCGATTCAAATTATAAACAACACAAATAACAGGAGGTGATCGCTTTAATATGTTAAAGGCGATTTTGAAATTCCCCTTAGGAGGTTAAAAATGAAATTACGTTATTTTATGTTTTTTATCTTAATTGGTTTGTTGTTTGCCGCGTCAATTTCGGGGTGCAGCACAGCATCGCAGGTTGATGTTACAGAGACATTAAGTGAAGCACAGACCCAGTTGGCCAGTGGGGACCTGGACGGGGCGCGAGAGTCTTACGAATCAGCTTTGGCTGCTGATCCAACAAATGCCGAATCGAACTTTGGCGCAGCCATGCTCGGAATTTTAAATGTGGCCGTGGATGAAAATACGCGCAC
>JAHIZU010000157.1 GCA_018814265.1 Candidatus Margulisiibacteriota bacterium
CGAAGGCCTAATCAAGAAGATTCTCGGTAAGCCGTGTGATTCGAAAAGGTCACGCACGGAATTGAAAGGGGGGAAATGGAAACAGGACTTGTGCTAACATTTAATACGGTGTAAGCACCTGCGCCTTTTCTCTACCAATGATTGGGATCGAGCCGATGAAAAATGAAGATTTGGCCCAAGTCGTGGCGATTGAACGGCTTTCCTTTGCTGCGCCCAAGGATGAAGCGGTCTTTCGGCATGATGAGATAAAATATCTGGTGGCGAATGAAAATGATAAAGTTGTTGGCTACATTGGTTTTGAGAAGATAGCTGGGGAGATCCACATTATTAATATGGCGGTCCATCCTGATCATCGAGGTAAGGGCATTGGTAAAAAGCTTATGGAGGAGGCTTTAATTTCGAAAGAGGTTGTTTTTCTGGAAGTCAGAGTTTCCAACTTGCCGGCCCAAAAGATCTACGAACATTTCGGATTTAAAAAGGTCGGAATGCGTAAAGGATATTATCAGGACAACGGGGAAGATGCCATTCTCATGAGAAGAGAACCGAAGGGGCAAGTGACTAATGACTAATTTTTTAATGACGAATGAATGTGTGCCTTCGGCATGTTATTTAAAACATGGAAATTCAAAACAGAACACTTAAGTTTGCAATAAGATCAGCAAAATTTGTCAAAATAATATCAAGAGATTTATGTTTTGATGTTTTAATTAAGCAGTTGCTGAGAAGTTCTACTTCTATTGGCGCAAATATGAGGGAAGCTGATTCAGCCAGTTCCAAAAAAGATTTTGCACATAAGGTGAATATTTCAAAAAAAGAAGCGCAAGAAACAGAATATTGGTTGGAGATATTAAAAGATGCGGAATTTGTAAAAAATGATGATAATAAAAAGGAATTAAAAGAATTGTTGGTTGAATGCAGAGAAATTATTAAAGTTTTGGCTGCAATAATTCACAAAGCCAAGGCAAATTAGGTTAAAATGAATAAAGCGAACGAAGTGAGCAATCATTAGAATGAGAAATCAACTGAGTAAGGATGAATAAATTTTTAGAAGAACTAAATAAACGAATACTGGTCATGGATGGCGCCATGGGGACCCAGTTGATGGACGGCGGCGTGCGGCCGGAGGATTGTTTTGACGCGCAAAATATAAAAAATCCAAAATTAGTTGAGTCGATCCATAAAGCCTACGTTGCTGCTGGCGCGGATATTATTGAGACCAATACTTTTGGGGCCAATCAGATCAAACTGACGGACTATAAACTTGATAAACAGGTCAGGGAAATAAACCTGGAAGCTGCCAAAATTGCCCGAAAGGCAATAGGCCAAAAAGGCTTTGTCTGTGGCTCTATTGGTCCTTTGGGCAAGATGATCGATCCTCTGGGAGAAGTCACTTTTGATCAGGCATGCCAGGCCTTTGCTGAACAGGCGAAGGCTTTGGAGGACGGTGGCGTTGATGTCATTAGTGTAGAAACCATTTCCGACCTTCAGGAAATGCGGGCGGCAGTCATTGCTGTTAAGAATGAGACAAAATTACCCCTGATCGCCAGTTTGACCTATGATGACGGAGAAAAAACTATCTATGGCACCTCGGCTGAGGTAGCAGTGGTCGTGTTGGAGGCTCTGGGCGTAGATGTGATCGCGGCCAATTGTTCTATTGGTCCAGAAGGTATGTTAAAGGTAGTCAAAGCATTCCAGACCATGAGCAGCCTGCCAGTTATGGTAATGCCAAATGCCGGGATGCCCGAATTGGTTGGCAACAAAGCGGTCTATAAAATGACTCCCAAGAAGTTTGGGTGGTTTGCTGCCAAATTTGCCAAGCTTGGGGTCAGGATAATTGGCGGGTGTTGCGGGACCGGGCCGGAACATATACGGGCTGTAAAAAAGTCATTGAAACCTGAGACTAAACGTCTCGGTTTCAATGACACGGAACCGCGACGTTCAGTCGCAGGTTCCGTCTGTTTCGCCAGCAGGACAAGAGTTGTTGTGGTAGAGGAAAGCAAGCCTTTGCTGGTAGGAGAGAGGATCAATCCAACTGGTAGGAAGGCGTTGCAGGAAGAGATCAAGACAGGCAAGGTCCAAATAATCAGGGCTGATGCTGCTTCGCAGACCAAGGCGGGAGTTGATCTGCTGGATGTGAACATTTCAGTGCCTGAGATCCATGAAGCAGAGGTCATGCATTCAGTTGTAAAATTTGTGCAGTCAATTTCTGACTGTCCATTTTCAATTGACAGCCCCAGCGCGCACTCGCTTGAAGCAGGGTTAAAGACTTTTTGCGGCCGGGCGCTGCTCAATTCTGTGAATGGCAAGAAAGAAAGCTTGGAAAAAATGCTTCCCTTGGCCAGAAAATACGGCGCAGCGGTAATTGCATTGCTGCTGGATGAACACGGGATCCCTAAATCTGCCACTGATCGTTTGAGGATCGCGGAAAGGATTGTTCGCGCTGCCCATGAAGTTGGCATTGATTCCAAAGATATTTTTGTTGATAATTTAGTGATGACAGCTGCGATCGGGGTATCCGAAGCTCTGGAAACATTGAAAGCTATTCCCATGATCAAGGAGAAATTGGGGGTTAAGACCATCCTGGGCATTAGCAATGTTTCTCATGGTTTGCCTAATCGCGCTAAGCTCAATGCCCTTTATTTGCGGTTAGCGATTTCCTTTGGGTTGGACGCGGCGATTGTTGATCCCACTGATCCCGAGATAAAAAAAGCTCTGGAGGCTAAACCAATGTCCCGCGAGAAATTGCTGCGTAGTTTTAAAGAAGAGGTTGCTGCAGCTAAGCGCTCAGGCAAGCCGGCGGAAAAGAAAAAAGAAACCGAGTTAAAAGTCTTGAAGTTCAAAAGTTTTCAGGATATTAAAGCAGCTGTGATTGACGGGGACCTTGATTTAGTTGTGCTTTTTGTTGAGCAGGCGCTGGCTAAGGGTAGGGATCCTCAGAAAATTATTGACCAGGGTTTAGTCCCGGGGATGGAAGTCGTGGGCAGGAAATTTAATCGTAAAGAATTTTTTCTGCCTCAGGTAATTGAATCAGCTGAAGCCATGGGAAAAGGCTTTGAGTTGTGTAAGGCAAAAATCCCCCAAGGGAAAATAAAGTCGCTCGGGAAAGTCCTTTTAGCAACTGTTAAAGGCGATATCCATGACATTGGCAAAAATATTGTTAAAATGCTCCTGGAAAACAATGGTTTTACTGTGATTGACTTGGGCAAGGATGTTCCTCCTGAGAAAATTGTCGAGGCAGCTAAAAAAGAAAAGCCCGACGTTATTGCTCTTTCTGCTTTGTTGACCACTACAATGGTTGAGATGGGAATAGTTGAGGCTGAGTTAAAGAAGGCGAAATTAGCTGTTCCTCTCTTTGTTGGTGGAGCGGTTGTAACAAAAGGATATGCCGATCGAATCGGTGCTTATTATGGAATGGATGCGGTCGGTGCCGTGTCGCTGTCTAAAAAAATAATGAAAGCCGCTGCAAAATAAGGTATAATTGACCTCTTATTATGTATAGACCTGAAATTAAAGTATTAGATTGCACTCTGCGGGACGGCGGCTTGATCAATGACCACTGCTTTGATGAAAGTTTTGTCAGGGCGATTTTTCAAGCTACAGCTGCGGCTGGCATTGATTATGTCGAGCTAGGTTACCGCGCTTCAAAAAAGTCTTTTTCCCCAGATAAATACGGCGAGTGCAAATTCTGCGACGAAGATTTTGTGCGCAAGGTTACTGATGGTGTAGACAATAAGCCAAAGATCTCCGTTATGGTTGATATTGGCCGCGTTGACCTGGCTCAGATCCCTGAGAAAGCAGATAGTGTGGTGGATTTAGTCCGGGTTGCCTGCTATATCAAGGATGTTGATAAGGCGATTGATATGATTAAATTTTTCCACGATAAAGGATATGAAACAACCTGCAATATCATGGCTATTTCTACGGCGCTAATCCCGGATGTTGAAGAGGGGTTGGCCCAATTAGCAGAGAGTCCAGTAGGCACCGTATACGTGGTCGACAGCTTTGGCTCAATGTTTTCTGAACAAGTCCATTTTCTGACCAAATTATATGGTAAGTATTTGTGGCCCAAGAAAAAAGAAGTTGGCATGCATGCTCATAATAACCAGCAGTTAGGTTTTGCCAATACTATTGAGTCCATTCGTAAGGGAGCAAATTATCTTGATGGTACAATTTTTGGTATTGGCCGGGCAGCTGGGAATTGTCCTACTGAGCTACTTCTATCTTTTCTAAAAAACCCAAAATTTAAGCTTGAACCAATCCTGGAAGTAATTGAAAAAGAACTGGTGCCTTTGCGCAAAAAAATCGAATGGGGCTATATTATTCCCTATATGATTACTGGGATCCTGAATCAGCATCCCCGGGCTGCTATGGCTCTCCGCGCCAGTAAAGATAAAGACAAGTTCGCCCAATTTTACCGCGACATACTGATCTAGAATCGGGAGGTTGATAATGAAGCGCTTGTTGGTTCTTATTTTACTGCTGAATTTCTGCTTTGGAATAAGTTCTGCTCAAGAAAAATTAACCCTAGATGAAAGCGTCCAGATTGCGCTTGAAAAAAGCCCCATGATGCTTAAAACCAGGGCGGAAATCGTTGCGGCTGAAGGAGCGGCTGGCCAGGTTGTGGCTGGGTTTTTGCCCCAGCTTTCAGTGAGCGGCGGGGTAGGCAAATATTATGCTGAGCCCCAAACTATGATTGTAGATATGACCGGGACAGGTTCACCTGCTGCCATATCTTTTGGCATTGATGAGCAGGCTGACACTTCTTCTTATAAGGCATCACTCAACCAGGTGCTTTTCACCGGAGGAAAATTATCAAACAGCCTTGGGATGGCTAACAAGGGATTGGCCATTGCCCGGGAGGAACTTAAGAAAACAAGCGATCAAGTTAAATTCGATGTAATTAATGCCTATTATAATGTTTTAAAGGCCACGAAATTGATAGAGCTAAGCGAGCAATCAGTGGCAATGGCGCAAAATCATCTTGATCGGGTCAATGCCTTGCTGAAAGTTGGCATGTCAACTAAGGCGGATACTTTGCGGGGTGAAGTTCAACATGCTCAGGCGGAAATAAGCTTAACCAAAGCAAAGCAAGCTGTAGAAATCGCTAAAAATTATTTTAATAATACCTTAGGAGTGGATTTGGATTCTCCGGTTGAATTGGTAGATGTTGCCTATAAATCAAAAGAAATACCAGAGTACAATTATAAAGATCTTTTAAAGATTGCCTATGATGACCGGCCTGATTGGCGACAATATGTGCTGATAAAAGAAATTTCTGACGATGAAGTGCGTCTGGCCTATAGCGGACTATGGCCAATGATTTCTTTGGTTGGCAATTATGATATTGGCACAACTAAATACTCTACCTATCAAAGTGATGTAAAAAACTGGACAGCGTTGATTTCCGGCTCCTGGAATATTTTTGATGGTACTGCGACCTGGAATAAGATCAAAGAAGCTAAGGCCAAACAAAATGCCCAGCAGGCAGATGAAACTATCGTCAGGCGGACAGTTGCGCTTGAGGTCAAAGACGCAAATTTTATGCTCAAGAGCGCCAAGGAAAACCTGGCCAGCACGCAAAAGGCTGTGGAATTGGCCGAAGAAAATTATAAGATTGCTGACCTGCGCTATGATTCTGGCGTAGGCACCAGCCTGGAAGAAATTGATGCCCAGGTTGCCGTGACCAGGGCGCGGGTTGATCTGGTGCAGTCCCAACATGATTTACAAATTGCTAAAGCTAGAATTAATAAAGTTGTGGGCGCGGAAATCTATTAAAGGAGGAGACAGATGTTTAAAAATTTATTAAAGAACAAAAAATTAGTTATAGGGCTGGTGATCGTGCTGGTGATTGTCATTGGCATTGTTATTATTCGCACTCGGAGTGGTGGCGTGGAAATAAAAGTGGGCAAAGTTAGCCGCGGAAATATCTTGAGCATGGTGTCTGCTTCAGGTTTAGTGCGGGCTAATTCTGTAAAACTTGGCACAGCCATGGCTGCGGGCAGGGTTGATTGGGTAGGGGTTGAAGAAGGCAGTCGAGTATATCGCGGCCAGACCCTGCTGAAACTTGACGGTTTTAACCAGGCAGAAAAAGAGCATAAACGTCTTCAACAATTACATGACCAGGGATTTGTCAGTGATTTAGAGCTGGAAAGAGCCAAAACTGTGATGGACAATGCCCGGGTGGTTGCGCCTTTTTCAGGCATTGTGGCTGAAAAAGCAGTTATCCCTGGAGAAGCGATTTCCATGGGGGTTCCGGTCTTGACCGTGGTGGATATAGATAACCCGTGGGTAGAAATTCAGGTTGATGAAGTTGATGTTGGAGTAGTAAAAGTAGGGCAACGTGTTAGGTTTACGACTGATGCTTTTCCTGACCAGGAATTTTTTGGTCAGATCACCTGGTTAAATAAAAAAGCTGAACTGAAAAAAGTTGGCGGCCGGGTCCGCTTTGATGAAGAAGACCAGGTTTTTCGTGGCAAAGTTAAATTTGAAGATGGCAGTGATCTGCTGCGGCCAGGCATGACAGTTTATGCGGAAATAATTACCGGCGAGAAAAAAGATGTTGTCGTTGCCCCGCGGGAAGCGATAACTTTGCGCAGCGGCAAAAGGATTGCCTTTGTGATTAAGAATGATCGGGCCAGATCGGTGGAAGTTGAATTGGGGCTCAAGGACGCGGAAAAAGTTGAAATACTCAAGGGCCTGTCTGTGGGGCAAACAGTGGCAGTTTCTAATTTAGACAATATCAAGGAGAAATCAAAAGTTAAAATTGTGAAGAATAATAATGAGTAGAATTGTAAAAGTTGAAAATTTGCGCAAGACCTATGTTTTAGGGCAAGTAAAAGTTCCGGCCCTGCGCGGCTTATCCTTTGAGATCCAAAAAAATGAGTTTGTTTCAATCACCGGGCCGTCTGGCTGCGGTAAATCTACGCTGATGCATTTAATTGGTTGCCTGGACCATCCCAACTCCGGCGCAGTTTATCTTGACGGCACCAATGTGTCAAAACTTAATGATAATCAATTGGCAGAAATCCGCAATAAGAAAATCGGCTTTGTTTTCCAGACTTTTAACCTGTTATCCCGGCTCAGTGCGCTGGAAAATGTCGAGCTGCCCCTGATCTACGGGTATTTTTCGCCAAAAGAAATGAAAGAGAGATCAATGGCCATGCTGGAAAAAGTTGGTTTAGCGCATCGGGCAGAGCACCGTCCGCCGGAGATGTACGGTGGCGAACGACAACGAGTAGCGATTGCCCGGGCCTTGGTCATTGATCCGGCAATTATTTTGGCGGATGAACCAACCGGCAATCTGGATTCAAAATCAAGCGAAGAGATCATGGCCATCTTTCAGGGACTTAATAATGAGGGTGCGACTATTATTATGGTTACCCATGAGCACGATATTGCCAACTGCACCAAACGGACTATTCAATTAAAGGATGGTCAAATCCTTTCTGATCAGCTTGTTAAGCAAACTATAATCGGAGGATAAATTGAGAATCTTCCAGGTTTTCCCCATTGCTTTGCGGGCCTTAAGAGCTAACCCCATGCGCAGCACGCTGACCATGTTAGGTGTGATCATTGGTGTTTTTATTGTTATCACCACTGTCAGTATGGGCGAGGGAGCCAAGAATTTTGTTTATGACCAGATGTCCTCATTTGGGGTAGGCGCTAATAGTATCGGCATATACGGCGCGCCAGAGACCGAATCAGAAGGCATGGGCATGATGACCGTGGCTTTTATGAAGTCTTCGATCACCCGGCGTGATATTGAGGCGATCAAGGAACGGGTGTCGGGGATTAAAGCGGTCGTGCCCGTGATTGTGGGTAGTGGTGAATTTAAGTATGGTAAGAAAATATATGAAACCCCTTTAGTGTATGGCACGACCGAAGACTACGCCCTGATGGTCGATGGCCTTGTCAAAGAGGGAAGGTTTTTTACCCCCTTGGATATTGCTTATCGCAAAAGGGTCGTCTTTTTGGGCCAGAAGGTTGCGCAAGGGCTGTTTGGTGATTTTCCGGCGTTGGGGGAGACGGTTCGGATAAACGGAGTCCCTTTTAAAGTGATCGGCATTATGAAAGCAATGGGCTCGATGTTCGGTATGAGCATGGATGACCAGGCTGCCATCCCCATTACCACTGCGGAAACCCTCTTTGATAAGACCGAGATAATGGAAACCTGGGCGTCGGTTCGTGAGAATGTTTCAGTGCCTAAGGTAGAACAAGCTATTCGGGCGGTTTTGCTGGAGCGCCACGGCGAGGAGGACTTTCAGTTAAGAATGGCCACCGAGATGTTGAACCAACTCGATATGATCTTGAGTGTGTTGACCGCGGTTGTATCGGCTATTGCCGCGATCTCTCTATTAGTGGGAAGTGTTGGCATTATGAACATCATGCTGGTGTCGGTTTCAGAGCGGGTCCAGGAAATCGGTATCCGTAAATCAGTCGGCGCCAGAAAAAGTGATATTTTTCTGCAATTCCTGATCGAGTCTGTCACGATTAGTTTTATGGGGGGAGTGATCGGGATTTTATTTTCAGCGCTGGTATTATTTCTAATGGGGCAGTATGCGGGCTTAAGGTTGGTGCCGTCTCTTAACGCGGTAATCATGGCTGTTACCGTTGCAATCGTTGTCGGAATCATTTCTGGTGTTTATCCGGCTATGCGTGCAGCGAGGCTTGATCCGGTTGAGGCTTTGCGAGGATAACTTATGACAATTCTTGAAGCAATTATTATGGCTTGGAAAGATATTATGCGGGCAAAGATGCGCAGCTTTTTGACTATGCTGGGTGTGATAATCGGTATCTTTTCCGTCATCAGTTTAGTTACCTTAGGCGAGGGCATGAAAGGGTTCATGTATGAGCAGATCGACAAGTTCGGCACTGGTCCAACCTACATGGAGGTCCACGGCGGCAAGGAAGGCCAAATGGCGGCCATGGCTACGGTTAAAATAACCTACCAGGATGCCAAAGCGATCGAGGAGAAATGTTCCTCCTGCGAACTGGTTGATCCGCGTAATATACAATCGGGTAAGATCACTTACCTCGACAAGTCGTATACCAGCCCGATGATCTCTGGTTCGACGCCAGCGCTAATGCAGCAAATGAACTGGGGCGTGAGTCAGGGACGATTTATTACCAATGTTGATGTGGACGGCAGAAAAAAGGTTGTAGTAATTGGGCAAGACCTGGCCAAAAAGTTGTTTGGTAGTTTTGCCGCAGTGGGAGAAAAGATTCGGATCAATGGCAAAAAATTCCTGGTGGTTGGTTTGCTTAAGAAAAAGGGTTCGATCATGGGGTTTAATATGGATGAATATGTTGTTATTCCGGTTACCACGGCTGAGGATGTTTTTGAGACTGACCGGCTGGCCGAGATTGGGGTGGTGGCCAGGTCCATAGAATTAGTTCCACAGGCAGTGGCGGAGATTAAAGAAATAATGACTGAGCGCCATGGCAGCGAGGATATCCGCGTTGACACGATGGAGAATTCCATGGCCATGATGGATACTATCATGAATGCCTTGACTGCGATTGTTACGGGCATTGCTGCTATTTCACTTTTGGTCGGTGGCATTGGTATTATGAATATTATGTTGGTGGCAGTTAATGAGCGCGTCAGGGAGATTGGCGTGCGCAAGGCAATTGGCGCCAAGAAACGTGATATCCTGGTTCAATTCCTGACTGAATCCATCATTATCAGTTTATTGGGCGGTGTAATTGGTATAGCTGCTGGAGTTGGGCTTGCTTCGCTTATTATGGTAGTGATCGGCATGCCGCTGGTTGTTTCTGTTTGGGCGATTTTCCTGGCTACTTTTGTGGCGATCTTTGTTGGCGTTGTTTCAGGCGTTTATCCGGCGATGAGAGCTGCGGCTTTGGATCCGGTGGAAGCGCTTAGATATGAATAAGCTCTAAACCCTCATCCCTATTTTTTGTAAATTGTTCGCTTTTTCATTAATTGCCCTTCTCCCATGCAGACTGGGTCAGATGGGGGAAGGAATGTATGTTAAATGTCGACGACAAAAATACCAAACATCGACGATAAAACGATCAATTATAGCTTTTTGCCATGCTATAATCATATTATATCGCAAAACAAGGAGGATGGCTATGGCATATAAATGTGGTAATCGGGCGCAAACAACATTTCTACCCTCGACTATTGAGGATTATGTCACCCAGCAAGATCCTGTAAGAGTCTATGACGCTTTTGTGGATTCCTTGGATCTCAGAGCATTGGGGATATCATTAGATCCCAAAGCAGGAGCTGATGAATACTATCCCAGAACAATGTTAAAACTGCTCATTTATGGGTACTCTTACGGAATCCGTAGTTCCCGAAAATTGGAAAGAGCTTGTCATCACAACCTATCATTCCAATGGTTGATGGGAGGCGAAACGCCAGATTATCGAACCATAGCTCGATTTCGTAGTAAACACAAAGAAGCAATTAGGAAACTACTTAAACAATGCGTTCGCCTCTGTATAAAGTTAGATATTATCGAAGGCAATACACTGTTTACGGACGGCAGTAAATTTAGAGCGAATGCTTCAATTAATAATCACTGGACAAAAGAAAGATGTGAACGCCATCTGAAAAAGATTGACGAGCAAATAGATCAATTGTTGGAAGATGCAGAACAGCTTGATACCCGAGAAGATAAAGAAGAAAGTATGGTTAAAATTAACAAAGAAATAGAGAATAAGGAGAAGTTAATCAAGAAGATTAGAGAAACTCTCGATTCACTTGAAGAAACCAAACAAAAATCAATAAACAGCACTGATCCAGACTGCGTGAAGGCCAGTGGGCGACAAGGCAACCATGCTTCCTACAATGTTCAGTCAACTGTGGATAAAAAATATGGACTCGTTGTTCAAGCGGAAGCAGTAAGCCAAAGCAATGACTCCAATCAATTACATCAGCAAATAACTGAAGCGACAAAAGTTCTCGAAAAAAAGCCGGAGAATATTTGTGCTGATGCTGGATATGCGGGCACAGAAGATCTAAAAAAGATCAATAATGATATTAAAGTTGTCGTTCCTAGTACAAGACAAGCGCAAAAAGAAAACAACAAACACCCCATAAAAGAATTTGACAAGGAAAAATTCATTTATGATAAAGAAAAAGACGAATATGTCTGTCCTGAAGGCAAACGCCTAAAATATAAAACTATAACCTGTAGAAAACCTCTTGAAAAAGAATATATAGCCAGGAAAGAAGATTGTCAACAATGTCATCACTATGGCGTTTGCACGACTTCTAAGTCCGGGCGAAAAATTGTCCGTTTAGGTGACCAGGAAATCAAGGAAAAATTCGAAGCTATATACGCTAGCCCTGAAGGGCAGGATATTTATAAAGTCCGTAAAGAAAAAGTTGAACTACCCTTTGGGCATATAAAACGAAACCTGGGTGCTGGCCAATTCATGCTTCGGGGAAAGTCCAAAGTGAATGCCGAAGTCTCAATATTATCAACATGCTTTAATATAGCTAGAATGATAAGCATTTTAGGTGTTCCGAGGTTAATTTTAGAATTAAATGGAGGATAGAATCCAAAGTGGGGTTCTATTTTAAATTATGATGTGGAAATTTCCATCTGACCCAGTCTGCCAGGCAGGCGGTCTGTTCTGCCCTGTTTGCCCGCTCTCGTGCTTTGGTTTCCTCTTCCTCTCTCTTGGTTGCTTTCCTTCATGGGCCTTCCCGGGGCACGCTGTTCACGCTGCGCCAGGCAGTTCAGCGTGGTGTTCCGGTTGTGGCTTTTCTCTGTGGCGGCGGCGCTTCCTTGCCGCCTGATCTTGCTAGTCATTGTGTCATTTTTCAGGGGGAGGAGGTGGTTAGGTCATGGTAGTTTATCCCGAGCGTAGTCGAGGGATTTCAGTTTTGTCCCCATGCTGTCAGTGTGGTTATCTCTTGCCAAGTGTCCGCTGCGGTCCTCATCAGCGCGCTCGCTGCGCCAGA
>JAHIZU010000158.1 GCA_018814265.1 Candidatus Margulisiibacteriota bacterium
CGGCCGCCTTCTTCTTTGGTCAAAACGTAAACCTGGGCTTCGAACTTTTTGTGAGGTTTAATTGAGCCGGGTTTGGCCAAAACCTGACCGCGCGTCAATTCCTCTTTTTCCACTCCGCGCAGCAGTAAACCGACGTTGTCTCCGGCCTGTCCCTCGTCCAGGGTTTTGCGGAACATTTCTACGCCGGTAACAATCGCCTTCTTGTGGGCGCCCAGGCCAATCAGCTCGACTTCTTCACCGGTTTTGACAACGCCGCGCTCAATTCGGCCCGTGCCGACCGTGCCGCGACCGGTGATGGTGAAAACGTCTTCAACTGACATTAGGAATGGCTTGTCTAAAGGCCTTTGCGGGGTGGGGATGAAGTTGTCAACCGCGTCCAGCAATTCCTGAATGCACTTGCAATTTGGGCAGTCGGCTTTGCCGCAGCCGCATTCCATGGCCTTAAGGGCTGAGCCCTTGATGATCGGGATGGTATCGCCCGGGTAGTCATATTTATTGAGCAGGTCACGGGTCTCAACCTCAACCAGCTCAACCAGCTCTTTATCATCAACCATGTCGACCTTGTTCAAAAACACGACCATCGCTGGCACGTTAACCTGTCTCGCCAGTAGAATGTGTTCGCGGGTCTGGGGCATTGGGCCGTCAGCCGCGGAAACGACCAGGATCGCGCCGTCCATCTGGGCTGCGCCGATAACCATGTTCTTAACGTAATCAGCGTGGCCTGGACAATCGATGTGGGCATAGTGTTTCTTATCGGTTTCGTATTCAACGTGGGCGATAGCGATAGTAATGCCGCGCGCTTTTTCTTCCGGTGCCGCGTCGATCTCATCAAAGGCCTTAGCTTTGGCCTGACCTTTTCCTGCCAGATATTTGGTGATCGCTGATGTTAAGGTAGTTTTTCCGTGGTCAACGTGTCCGATCGTTCCTACGTTTACGTGTGGTTTCTTTCTCTCAAATTTTTCCCTTGCCATATTTATTACCTCCTGAAAATTTTCCTTTCCGACCGTTTAATTTAGCGGAGTGTATATTATACAGTCCGAAAGCTATATTTGTCAACTGGATAAGCCCGCGGCCGGAATTGAACCGGCGACCTCATCCTTACCATGGATGCGCTCTACCAACTGAGCTACACGGGCTGGTCAGAATATCAGTATATCAGAAGACCAGAGTATCAGACAAGAGTTTTTTAATGAAATTTATTGAAAAAAGTGACTCTATATATACTAGAGCGCGTTTAAGAAGATCGACATTGATCGAAGGAGGAAAAAATGACTGGAGTTTTTGCAAGAATGAGCGCCCTAATGATCCAAGCAGGTCCGCAAGAGAAAGCCCTTGTTCGCCGACCCCAACAACGCCCTGTTCCCCAACAAGATCGGGCTGCCCAATTTTTAAACGTTGTCAGGGAGCGAGCGAGGCAGATGCGAAAGGCCTCCTTTCTTGAGATGGTCCCGGAACAATACCGGCAGGCTGTCATCCACATGGCGGATGCCGCTTTCGATGAAAGAGGTCTTACTGGGGATCGGGCTGATTTTAGGGAAGAAATGGCTTTATGCTGGTTGGCTCAAAGAGAAGCATTTGACACAATGAGCCGTGAAGCTGGTTTTAGGCAGGTCAATTATGTTTCCGTGTCTCAAGCAGAGGGGCTTCTCGGCCTTACTATGACATGAGAAGGACCTTGAATACGATTGGACAGACAATGTTTGTTCATGCGGAAGCTCCACGCAAGGGAAACCGCCTGCCTGAAGACTAAATAAAATCGCTCTTTTTGAGGATTGGATCAAAATCGTAATTTTTTAAGGCCTCAGCTGCGCCTTCATTGCGATCAACCACAGAGATCACTTTAACGACCTTTGCGCCAGCTGCTTCTGCCGCCTCGATCGCTTGCTTGGCTGAAGCTCCGGTTGTGGCCACATCCTCAACAATCACGACATTCCACCCTTTTTGAATTATCCCTTCGATCTTTTGCTGAGTGCCGTGCTCCTTGGCTTTTTTTCTGACGATGAAGCCGGGGATATCGCTTAGGGTTACGACAGCTGCGGTAATTGGATCAGCGCCGAGGGTTAGGCCGCCGATGGCATCGACTTTTAAGCCTTTGATCTTATCAAGAATGATCTTGCCGATCAGTTTAGCGCCTTTAGGATGAAGCGTCACCCTGCGGCAATCAACATAAAAGTTGCTTTTCTTGCCTGAGGAAAGAGTAAATTCCCCGGTTTTCACCGCGCCTGTGTCTTTTAATAATTTTTTAAGCTCTTCGATCATGCTTTTCCAGAGAACTTTTCAAAGGCGCGCAGGACCTCCAACGGCATGGCGAAAATGACAGTATTGGACTGGTCTGAGCTCAAGTCGTTGATCGATTGAAGAGTGCGCAGATGCAGTGCGCCGGGAGACCCGGATAGAATATGGGCGGCTTTGGCCATATTGTCTGCGGCAATGACCTCGCCTTCAGCTTTGATAATAACTGCGCGTTTTTCTCTTTCAGCTTCCGCTTGCTTAGCCATGGTTCGCTTCATTTCTTCCGGCAGCACAACGTCTTTTAAAGAGACATCAACAACTTTGATGCCCCAGGGATCAGAAGCCTGATCAATAATCTCTTGGAGCTTGTTGGCCAGCGTTTCTCTCTGGGTCAAGAGATCATCAAGCGAAACCTCGCCGACAATATTGCGCATGGTGGTTTGGGCCAGCTGAGACATGGCGTAGTAGAAATTTTCAACTTCGAGCACTGCTTTTTCCGCAGAGGCTACTTTATAATAAATAACAGCGTTGATCCGGACCGAGATGTTGTCGCGGGTCATGGCTTCCTGGTCCGGCACGTCAACCGCTTTGACGCGGATATCAACTCGGGCGTAACCTTCTATAACCGGAATAATGATCTGCCAGCCGGGGTTCATAATGCCGACAAATTTCCCAAAGCGGAACTTGAGGCCTCTTTCATATTGGTTGATCTGCTTAATGGATAGGAACAAAAAGACAATAATAAAGGGGAGCAGAGAAATAATTGAAAACATGGGCGTACCTCCTGAATTTGAGCTAATTTTACCACAAAAAAAGAGCTCCTTCAACGCGGACGCGTAAAGGAGCCCTCAATAACCGGTTATTGATTAAAGTTTATCTTTGATTCTCTGAACTGCCCAACCCGTGGCCATGAAACCGAAGAGCAGGCTGTAAATTCCTGCGATTATGCCATAGATGCCTGACAGGGTGTTGCCAAGTAGGCCGACGATCAAGCCCAAAAGGGCAACTGCGATGCCGTTAGCGACCATAAGCAGGAAGCTCCTCCAGAAAACTGACCATCCCAGGCTCAGAGACTTAGTTGTAAAAATCTGCTTTAAAATATCCATTAAATATTTTCACCTCCCTTTTTTGTTGAATTTAAGCTGTTTGCTTAGTCTGCGACCAGGGCAAAAGTGATGAGGCCGGCCAGGATTAAGGCGAAGCCAATGCCGCCCCGAATTAACACCAGGAGGTCTGCCCACCAGAGATAGATGGCCCAGGCGCCCAGGCCGATCAAAGCGAGGCCAATAAGAACCTTGATGATCTTTCCGACCATAAAAAAATCCTCCCTTTCCAATAGGTTGGGAGGATTATAGCAAGCCAGCTAGGGGCGTGCAAGCAGTATTATTCTTTTAAGAGCGTGGCAACCTCAGAAGCCTCTTCTTGCCGCTGGGAGCGGATATCTGACACAGGGATGTGGGTCCAGCCAACAAAGGTGTAGCTGAACGGGCCAACGCCATAGGAGATCTTTACTTTATACCAGTTGCCGTCCTCGGAAATGTCCAACAGGACAACCTCAACCGGGATTTCATAGATCTGATTTGAGCCATCAAGCGGGGCTGAATAGAGCTTTTTGACCGGGATGTTCAGATTATCCTCACTGGCTGTAGCCAGGGCCGCCAGGCCAGCTAAGAAAACTAATAGTAATAAAGAAACGGTAATCCATTTTTTCATTGGTTGCTCACCTTGTCCTTCTACTATATATATCGTATTGATATGAGGACAACTTGCATGTTTTTGCTTAGAAAAGCCTTTGTTGTGAGGTTATTCAGGGATTGTTTAAGAAGATCAGATGACCAGATTATCAGAACTGGAATATCAGATTATTGGATTATCAGATACTCTGATTTTCTGATAATCCAGCTCTGGTCTTCCGATATTCTGATGATCTTACACGGTTAGAATTTTATAAGCTCCTTTAACTGCTTCTTGGCTTCTTCTTTAGCCTTTTCTTTTTCTTCTTCAATTTTCTTTTGGGCCTCTTGCTCTAGCCGCTGTTTTTCTTCGTCAACCTTCTTTTGTGCGGCCTGCTCAATCTCAACCTTTTTAGCTTCGATCTTCACCTTGAGCTTGCCCACGGCTTTTTCAAAGGGTTTTTCCAGGATTGGGAAGGGGATCGGCTTCTTTAGGCTGCCTTTAAGCTCAAAAGTTGCCAACAACCAGCCATTATCATCTCGCAGGAGATCGTATTCTTTTGACAAATCTTTGGTCAGGAGCGGTGAACCTTTAAGGGTCAGGCGATTACCGGAAACATACTTAAGGTTTGCCAGGTCAAGCCCGCCCTTGAACTCAACATTAATGTCATGGTCCTTAAGCGAGAGGTCCTTTACATCAACCACCTGATCTTTCATGGTAAACGCGGCTGACAGCTCAGAGATCTTCAGGTCCTGCTTGAGGGCTGCCAGCTTGAGCTTATCCGCGATCGCATCGACCGTTTTTAGGCGCTTCAATTCTCCGTCTTTTAGGGAGAGCGAGCCTGAGGCTACAGCATTGGCCATAATGTCTGGTACTTCAACGCCCTGGCCTGTCAATTTTAATGACAGATCAAGATTGCCGTAAACCTTATCTAAAAGATCTTTATAGTCAGACAATTTGGTCAGGAAGGTAGAAACCACGGCGTTTGAAAAAGGGGCGGCGTTAAATCCGGAAACCTTAAGGTTCGCATTGTAGCCCAGGCCGGAGGCGCGCAAGTCTAGGTTGGCGGCGCCGGAGACTGTTCCATCATATATCTTAATTTCTCGAATGTCAACGGCAAATTGTTTGTTAAGCAAAGCCAAGCCAAGCTTAGCTTTGTCGACTTGAAAATTGAGTAAGGTGAGCTGGCCGATGTCGATTGTGCCTTGAACCCTTAGTTTGGCCGGGAGACTGGCCATGATCTTGTTTATGGTTTTTGTCAATTCGCCGCGCACAGCTTTCTTTTTTGCTTTCGGCGCCGTTGCCCCGGCGGTAAAAACCGCCAGCAGGGGATCGATCTCCAGCTTGTTAGAAGAGATCGAGAAATCAATCCAGGGGCCAGTCTTAAGGTTGGAAACTTTGGCTGAGATATCAGCTTTTTCCCCGGCTATTCCAAGGGCCAGGGAGGGGATGTTGTACACGCCGCCCTTTAGATCGATCCCGACCTTGCCGGCTAAAGATAGGGGAATATCCTTTCCTTTATAGTTTGCAGTAGCGGAAAACTTAAGGGCAATCGGTTTTAGCGTGGCTAGCGTAAAACCAGAAATGGTCAAATCGCCATTTTTAAGCTCTGTGCTGGTGTTGGTGCCGTAATCAACGTAAGTGATC
>JAHIZU010000159.1 GCA_018814265.1 Candidatus Margulisiibacteriota bacterium
CAGTTTTTCTATGGCATTGAGAGCGAGGGATTTGGGGGTAAACTGTTTGGCGAGCTAGGTTATGGCATCCTGCGCACGGGTTTTTCCCCTGATCATCAGGGGATCACTGTTCTGGTTGGTTACAGAAGAGACCTGGGGCTTTTCTATACTACTAATTGAGCTTGACAATTAAGCAGGGTATGCGTATAATCCGCACATAAGAAAGGAGGTGAAATAATTTGAAAAGATTTATTGCATTTATGACCGTGTTAGCGTTCGTAGTGGTGTTCGCGGGAATGGTTTCTGCCCAAGCTGATGATAGAAGCGCAGCTGAAAAATTAGCAGCTGGCAGAGCGTATCTTAAGCTGTTGGACCAGAAGATTATCCGACTAAGAAATGAGGGTAAAGCTGGTTTAGTCAAGCAGATGCAGGCTGACAAAAAGGCCACCATCGCCCGCATGCAAGCGTGGAAGGCGGAAGCTGAATCAGAAATGGCAGCTCCACCACCACCACCGAGGCCAGTAGCACCCACACCGCCACCGAGACCAGCTGCTAGACCAGCGGCTCCTTCGGCTGGATTGTTTGGTATGGGGATTAATACTGGTTACTCCGTCGGATACCTGGCTGGTAATTCAGTCATCGTCGGTCGCGGCGATTTGATTCTGAGTGATCCACTAGGGATCGGTCCAATGTTAGGATTGGCTGACGACGCCATCGCCTGGAAGGTTGGTTTAGGAGGAGCATTAGCTTCTAAAGACATCAATGACAACGAGCGTAAAGCTATTCCGTTGTTCGTTGATGGTATTCTCAACATCCCGGCTGATGTAATGGGCGGCGTTGCGTCCTATGTTGGAGGCGGTGTCAACTATGTCCTTTATGGAAGCGGTAGAGAGACTGGATCTTACGGAGGCCAGGTTTATTATGGCATCCAGGGAGATATCGGACTTGGCGGCAATTCGTACGCTGAGCTCGCATATTCCATTATTAGATCCGGAGCAACAACTACTCCGTATTCGATGAAGGGTATTGGTATCAATATCGGCACACAAATCGTGCTGTAAAGAGTAGGGCCCTTACTTTTTCAAAGGCAACAAGGATACTTTGGAGAGGCGGGCCCTCTCTTTTTGGGGTTGAAATTATTATTGGTCGTACTGGTAATTGATCATGGCCATGATTGCCAGGCCAGCGGTTTCGGTGCGCAGGATCCTTTTCCCTAAGCTTATTGGGGTAAACCCGGCTTCTTTAGCCAGATCGATCTCTTTTTGGGAAAAGCCGCCTTCGGGGCCGATGAGGATCAAGATAGTAGTACTGGGGGTTCGTAGTGCCGTAGTAAGGACAGATTTTAAAGTTTGTTCTTGCTCCAGCTCCCAGGGGATCAGAGCCAGGTCATAGTCTTTCTTTTGCTTTAGAACTTCAGCAAAGTTAGTCAAGGGGGCAATCTCTGGAATGGTTGTTCTGCCGGATTGCTCAGAGGCTTCTTTGGCGATCTTTTTCCAGCGCTCCAATTTTTCCCCCTTGGCAATTGACCGCTCAGAGAGAGTCGGGATGATTTTGTGTGCGCCCAACTCAGTACACTTTTGAATTATCAGGTCCATTTTTTTAGCTTTGGGCAGGCATTGGGCAATGGCAACCTGCGTTCTACGCTCTACGTTCGACGTTCTATGTTCTAATATTTCACAGGTGATTTTATCCTTTTTCATCTCAGTTATCTTTGAAAAATAAATTTTACCGCTGCCGTCCAATAGTTCCAGCTCATCTCCGGGTTTGAGGCGCAAAACGTCCCGGATCTGGTGAACGTCGGTGCCGGTAATGGTGGGGATTTGAGCTTTTGGTACAAAAAATCTAGGCATTATTATATTGTTTTAGCAGTTCGGCTTGTTGCTTGGAAAGTTTAGTTGGAATATCGACCTCAACCAGGACATATTGGTTGCCGCGTTCGCGCTGGTTGACAATTGGCATGCCTTTGCCTTTTAGCCTGAAATTGGTGTTGGGCTGGGTTCCGGCAGGTATCTTTAGGCTCGCTTCTCCGTCAATGGTCGGGATATTGATCTCATCTCCCAGGATAGCCTGGACAAAAGAGATCTTTGTCCGGTAATAAAGATTTTCTCCGTCACGGTTAAATAAATGATGCGGCTCTACCTGGATAAAGATATAAAGGTCGCCTGGCGGAGATCCTTTTTGGCCGGCATCGCCGGCCCCTGACACTCGCAGCCTGAACCCAGTATCGATGCCAGCTGGTATTTTAACCTTTACCTGCTGGCTTTTTTTGGCTCTGCCGTCTCCTTTACAGCTGTCGCAAGGCGTGGAGATTGTTTCTCCGCTGCCGCGGCAGGTGGGGCAGGTGACGACCTGAGTGAAACTGCCTAAGATGGTTCGCTGCGATTTTTTAACCTGACCATTGCCATTGCAGGCCGAACAGCGAACGGGTTTTGTGCCGGGTTTAGCTCCGCTGCCCTTACAAGTTGAACAGCTGACAAAATGCACAATATTGATCTCTTTTTCTAGGCCATTGGCTGCTTGCTCCAGGGTAAGGCGCAGGTCATAGCGCAGGTCAGCTCCGCGCTGCGGCGCGGCGCGCCGGCCGCCCCGCTGCCCGCCAAAGAACACATCAAAGATATCGCCGAATTCCCCAAAACCCTCAAACCCGCCGCCAAAATAAAAACCTTCAAACCCGGCGCCGCCGCCAGCTGGACCGCCGGCAGTGCCGTAATAGTCATACTGGGAACGTTTGTTGGGGTCAGAGATGACCTGGTAAGCTTCGTTAAGTTCCTTGAACTTATCTTCCGCCCCGGGTTCTTTGTTGACGTCAGGATGGTATTGCCGGGCGAGCTTGCGGTAAGCGCGTTTTATTTCATCGGCTGAAGAGTTTTTGTTTACGCCAAGGATCTCATAATAATCACGCTTGCTCTTTGGCATTTATTACTCTTTGTCTTTTGCTTTCTCTTTGTTGTCTTTTAATTCAGCTTCGGCGTCTACTGTTTTTCCTTGAGGCTCGTTAGCTCCGGCAGCGGGTTCCTGTCCTGGTGGTGGGGCGGCTTGTTTGTAGATCTTTTCCGAAATGCTGTAGATCTCTTGCTGCAAGGCTTCGGTCGCTTTCTTTATTGCTTCGAGATCTTTGCCTTCCAGGGTTTTTCTTACCTCAGCAATGGCTTTTTCGGCCTTTTCCTTGTCAGCAGCCTCGACCTTATCGCCGGCATCTTTGATGGTTTTTTCCGCGGTATAGGCCAGGCCGTCAGCCTGGTTCCTGGCATCAACTTCTTCTTTGCGTTTGCTGTCTTCTGTGGCGTGAGCTTCTGCTTCTTTTCTCATTTTTTCGATCTCACTTTTAGACAGACCAGAAGAAGCTGTGATCGTGATCTTTTGTTCTTTGCCAGTGCCTTTATCTTTGGCAGAGACATTTAAAATGCCGTTGGCATCAATGTCAAAAGTAACCTCAATCTGGGGGATGCCTCTGGGCGCTGGGGGAATACCATCAAGGTGAAACCGGCCCAGCGAGCGGTTATCAGCGGCCATGGGGCGCTCACCCTGTAATACGTGGACCTCGACAGATGGCTGTCCATCGGCCGCAGTAGAAAAAACCTGGCTTTTACCTAAAGGAATGGTAGTGTTCCTTTCGATCAATGGGGTCATTACACTGCCCAGGGTTTCAATGCCCAGGGTGAGGGGGGTAACATCAAGCAGGACCATGTCCTTGGACGTTTCCCCTGACATTATTCCGCCTTGGATAGCTGCGCCAAGGGCAACAACTTCGTCAGGATTAACGCCTTTATGCGGTTCTTTGCCAAAGAACTTTTTAACTGTTTCCTGGACCTTGGGCATACGGGTCTGTCCGCCGACTATAATAACTTCATCAATTTGCTTTGCCTCAAGTCCCGCATCAGCCAGAGCTTGTTTGCAGGGGCCGAGCGTTTTTTCAATAAGATCGCTGGTTAATTGTTCCAGTTTAGCGCGGGAAAGTTTCACCACCAGATGTTTTGGCCCATTTTGGTCAGCGGTGATAAAAGGCAGGTTGATCTCGGTTTCAGAGACAGTTGAAAGTTCGCACTTAGCTTTTTCCGCGGCTTCTTTTAGGCGCTGCGAAGCCAGGCGGTCATTTAACAGGTCAACGCCCTGATCTTTTTTGAATTCATCAGCCAGCCAGTGGATGATCTTTTGGTCAAAATCATCTCCGCCCAGGTGAGTATCGCCGTTAGTGGCCAGGACCTCAATGGAATTGGCCATGATGTCAAGGATCGAAACATCAAAAGTTCCTCCACCCAGGTCGAAAACCGCGACTTTTTCCTCTTTCTTTTTCTCAATACCATAAGCTAGAGAAGCAGCTGTTGGTTCATTAATAATACGCATTACTTCCAGGCCGGCGATGGCCCCGGCATCTTTAGTTGCCTGTCTTTGGCTGTCGTTAAAATAAGCCGGGACAGTGATGACCGCTTTTTTAACTGGTTCACCCAGGTATTCTTCTGCTGATTGCTTCATTTTCTGCAGCACAATAGCGGAGATCTCCTGAGGCGTGTAAGTTTTATCATCGATCTTAATGCGGGCCTCACCTTTACCGCCTTCAATTACGTGAAAGGGCACGTATTTTAATTCCTGCTGGCATTCATTGAACCTGCGGCCGATAAAGCGTTTGGAGGAGAAGACGGTGTGTTCCGGGTTGGTTACAGATTGCCTTTTAGCTACCTGGCCAACGGTGCGGCTGCCGTCCTTTTGAAAAGAAACGACCGATGGGGTGGTCCTGCCTCCTTCTGAATTTGGGATAACCGTTGGTTCGCCTCCCATCATTACTGCCACACAGCTGTTCGTTGTTCCTAGATCGATCCCGATTATTTTTTCTTGAGCCATTTTTGTTGACCTCCTTAGTCTTCTTGTTTATGGTTTTCGGTATCGGCATGGTGTTTTGTTGTGTTTTTGGTTTGGGTGTTGTGCTTGGTAACTACAACAACACCTAAAACAACACCAAGACATTACCGATACCAATACCTATACCAAAACCTACTTTTTCTTACTAACTATGACCATTGATGGTCGAATTACTCTTCCATGAAGAGTATAGCCCTTCTGGGCTTCTTCGATGATCATACCTTCTGGCCCGTCATGCTCTTTTTGCATGATAGCTTCATGAAGATTAGGATCGTAAGGCTTGTTCAAAGCTTCGATCTCTTCTAACCCATGTTTTTTTAAGACATCCTCAAGCTGTTTTTTGATCAAAGCCAGGCCTTTCATCATTTCTTCGCCAGCCTGGACCTTGTTTGCCGCGTCCATAGCCCGGCTAAAACCGTCAACAATTGGCAGGACTTCTGCGATCAGGCTTTCGTTGGCAAATTGGACAAATTGTTCCTTGTCCAGGGCCATGCGTTTTTTATAGTTGTCAAAATCTGCCAGTGAGCGAAGGTATTTGTCCTTAAGAATCTCGGCCTCGCTTCTTTCCTGCCTGCCGGCAGGCAGGTCCGGCGGCAGCTCTTGCTTTACTGCCTCGAGCTCTTCGTGTGGCTTTTTTTTAGCGGTCATCAGAAACCTCCTGACAGGACCCGCGACAGTTCTTTGGCCACATAATCGATCAAAGACGCTGCTTTGCTGTAATACATGCGAGTAGGGCCAATAAGGCTGATCTCGCCCACTGGTTCGTTATTTACCTCATAGGAAGTAACCATTACACTGCAGTCTTTGACTGGTTTATATTTGTTCTCGGAGCCGATCTTGATAATAATTTCTTCAGGGTTGGTATACTCTTGCATGATCTCGAATAGCATTTCCTCTTCTTCCAGCAATTCCAGGATCTTTTCCATTTGAGCCAGGTTGCGGAATTCAGGCTGGTGCAGGAGAGAGGAAGTCCCAGCCGAGAAAACCCGGCGGTGCGAGCCGTGGTTAACTACTATGGCAGTGTAATCCAGGGTGTGTGAGAGGAGCTTGGCTGTTTGATGCAGGACTTCATCCAGGTTCTGATTGATCTTACTGTAGGTGTTTTTTACTATTTCTTCTTCACGCTGGGAGGGCTGCATAGCCTTCATCAAACGGTCAACGTAAAAACGATAGCCGCGATCAGTTGGGATGCGGCCGGCAGAAGTGTGGGGTTGGGTAATAAAGCCTTCCTCTTCCAGGTCAGCCATCTCATTTCTGATCGTGGCCGGTGAAAGATCCGGTAAATATCTTCTGGAAAGGTTGCGCGAACCAACCGGCTCAGCGCTATGCTGGTAATCGTGAACGATCGCGTTCAGTATCTTTTGTTTTCTTTCGTTAAGTTCGTGTTTGATCATTGAATTAGCACTCTAACCTTTTGAGTGCTAATGATAACATTGTTAATAGGGAGCTGTCAATAGTTAGACAAATTGTTCAAATACCTCGTTAGCCAGATAAAGGCCTTTGCGGGTCAGCTTCACATGCGAGTTTTCTCTCATTAGTAAGTTGTTTTCGATCAGTTCGGAGAGTTGTTTTTCAAAACCATTGAAGTTGTCTGCTGGGATGCCGTCTAGGAGGCGCTGCAGGGCGGCGCCAAGAAGATCGAGGA
>JAHIZU010000015.1 GCA_018814265.1 Candidatus Margulisiibacteriota bacterium
AAGGAACTAAAATCCAGGCCGGACGATTATTTCGCCAATAAGGGCAAGATCGTCAAGGCCGAGATCCTCACCAACCGGGCAACCAAGAGTGATTTTGTTAGAGCGGAAAAATTATTAACTGAGGTTGTCAAGATGTCCCTGCCCTACACTGGTCTTATCGCCCGGGCAAAGCTCGACCTGGCAGATATTGTCAATCATCCCAAAGCCGTTCAATTACTTAAACAAGTCCATGAAATGGTGGGACTTGATCCTTATCTCATTGAAAAAGCCAGTATTATTACCCAGGCGATAAAAGAAAAGGCCCGGCCAGTTAATCACGTTAAAAAGCCCAAGCCAGCCAAAAAACCCATTGTAAAGAAGAAAAAAAAGAAAGCGTAATGGTAAAAACTACTGGCAGTGAGCGCAGTCAAACTATCTCGGAAAAGATCCTCTCTTCTCATTCCGGAAAAGCCGCCAAGGCCGGGGACATTGTGGTCGCTGATCTGGATTACCTGATCGGCCAGGACGACACTTCCGGGATCGCCATTGACTCCTTTAAAAAACTCGGCGCAAAGAAAGTCTTTGATCCCTCAAAGATCGCCATCATTGTTGATCACAGCTCCCCTTCTCCCAACGAAGGGGTTTCCGCTATTCACAAAAAAATCAGGGAGTTTCACAAAGAAACCGGCATTAAGCTCTATGATATTGGTTGCGGCATCTGCCATCAGATCACTCCAGAGCAAGGCCATGTGGTGCCTGGAGACCTGGTTATTGGCGCAGATTCCCACACCTGCACTTACGGAGCGATCAATGTTTTTTCCACTGGCATTGGCTCAACAGACTTAGCCGCTGGCTGGGCCTCTGGCAAGCTCTGGTTCAAGGTACCGGAAACAATGAGAGTTAATTATAATGGGGATCTGCCCAAAGGCGTTTTTTCAAAGGATTTGATCTTAAAATTGATCGGCGACATTACAGCAGATGGCGCCACTTACCTGGCCCTGGAAATTTACGGCCAAGCTATTTCTGATATGTCGGTTGACGCCCGCTTCACCATCTCCAACATGGCTATTGAATGCGGAGCCAAGGCCGGCCTGATGGAAGCAGACAAAAAGGTCCTGGATTGGGTTAAAGCTCATTCAAAAAAGAAGCCGAACCCGATTTCAGCCGACCAAGACGCTAAATATGCAAAAATCGTTAACATCGACATCAGCAAACTTGAACCGCAAATTGCCAAACCGCACACAGTTGACAATGTAGTCCCTATCTCAAAACTCGGGGATGTTCCAGTCCAGCAAGGATTGATCGGCACCTGCACTAATGGCCGCTTGGAAGACTTCCGTATCGCAGCAAAGATATTAAAAGGCAAGAAAGTAAAAGATGGGGTTCGTCTGATCCTTGCTCCAGCTTCAAAACAGATCCTTTTGGACATGATCAAGGAAGGCATCTATCAATCGCTGCTGGAAGCTGGCGCCGTTGCTGTTACTCCGGGCTGCGGCCCCTGCGTTGGCACTCACAATGGAGTTCCTTCTGACGGAGAAAATGTAATCTCAACTGCTAATCGCAACTTTAAAGGCCGGATGGGCAATACCAAGGCTTTTATTTATCTGGGTTCTCCTGCTACTGTAGCGGCTTCTATGATTGAAGGCAAGATTGCGGATCCGCGGAAGTATTTATAACGCTTCTTTAACCGAAGAAACCCCGAGGACTTCAATTTTAGGCTTGCTTATTTCTTTAACATTCGCTTTGGGGATAATGATCCTCTTAAACCCTAATTTTTCAGCTTCTTTAACCCGCTGCTCGATCTGATTGACCGAGCGGACTTCCCCCGACAAACCCACCTCGCCGATCGCAACGGTTTGAGAATCTACGGGCTTATTTTTAGAGCTGGAAACAATTGCTAAAGCTATCGGTAGGTCCATGGCCGGTTCGGTTACCCGCACTCCCCCAGCTGCATTCACATATATATCTTGCATGGATAACTTTAAGCCTAATTGCCGTTCTAACACCGCAATAATGATTGCAGTGCGGTTATAATCAACGCCAGTTGTCTTCCTTGCGGGATACGGCATCTTGGTAAAGGCAGTTAAAGCTTGGATTTCCACCAAAAGCGGACGCGTTCCTTCCAAAGCGGCTGTTATTACCGACCCAGGGCAATCCTTTGGCCTCTCAGAAAGAAAGACCTCAGAAGGATTTGCAACCTCGACCAAGCCTTTGTCCTTCATCTCGAAAATCCCAACCTCGTTAGTCGAACCGAAACGATTCTTATGCGCCCGCAGGATCCGGAATTGTTTATGCCTCTCCCCTTCAAAGTATAAAACAGTATCAACTACATGCTCCAAAAGTCTTGGGCCGGCGATATTGCCTTCTTTGGTTACATGGCCAACAATAAAAATCGGTATCCCAGTTGCCTTAGCGATCCGCACCAAATATCCGGCACATTCTCTAACTTGTGCAACTGAGCCAGGCGCCGATGTAATGTCCTCACGAAACATAGTCTGGATCGAATCAACAACCACGAATTTAGGTTTAACATTTTGGATCGCAGTTTCGATGGCAAAGATATTGGTTTCAGGCAGCAGCATTAGATTCTTAGAAAGTGTGCCCAGTCGTTCTGCCCGCAGCCTGATCTGTTTAGCAGATTCCTCCCCGCTTACATATAAAACCACGGACTGCTTACTTAAGGCTTCGGCTGCCTGCAGCATCATGGTGGATTTGCCGATCCCCGGTTCTCCAGAAACTAAAACAACTGAACCCCCAACCACCCCGCCACCCAAAACCCGATCCACCTCAACAATCCCTGTCGGCATCCGCTGCTCCTTTGTAAAATCAACTTCGGTTATCGGGGTCGGCGCTTGTGATTTGTAATTTGTTATTTGAAATTTGCTTGGGGTTTGTTGCTTGGAGCTTGCAACTTGCTCCTCAACCAGCGTGTTCCATTCGCTGCAAGAGGCACACTGCCCTGCCCAACGCGGATAGTCTTGACCACAGGATTGACAAACGTAGCGGGTTTCAGATTTTGGCATTGTTATTCCTCATTTATCAATCCGGCAAAACGCGACATAAACGCGACATAAACGCGACAATCTTTATGCCAATTCATAATAAGCTGACCTACCTGTTTTCCCAATCAATTTTAAAATACCCATCTCACGCATTTTATTCAAGTCCCTTAAAGCAGTCCTTGTTACCACCTTCGTAAGAGCAGCAAGCTCCCCTACTGTAATTTTCCCATGGCGCCTAACGCACTTAAAAGCCTCTATCTGCCGACCTGATAACCTTTTCTGTCCGCCAATTTTTTCCTTTAAATGCTTATCAACGCTTAACTCATATACCTCTTTTTTGATTCTATTTATCTGAACCATAACGCCTTCCACAAAATATTCTAACCATTGGGTGATATCAATACTTTCAGGATCAACAGATTGTAAAGCGGCATAATAACTGGCCCGGTCTTCATTATAATAATCATCCAAAGTGAAAAAATCCTTTATATCAAAATTAAGCTTATAAAGAATAAGCGTAGCTAAAGCACGGCCAACCCGGCCATTCCCATCTATAAAAGGATGAATTCTAACAAATTCATAATGCGCAATGCCAGCCGTTAATACAGGATAAAACCCCATAGCTTCTTTTGAATTTAACCATGCACATAAATCTTTGACCAGATGTGGTACTTCATTGTCTTTTGGCGGGGTAAAAACCGTGCGACCAAAACTATCAATTACATAAACCATTTTATCTCTAAAATTCCCGCTTTGCCTGGCTGACAATATTCCCTTGGTAATCAGACCGTGAAGTTTCAAAACAACAGCAGGAGTCATTTGTTTGATGCTTGGCCCGTATTTATCAACAAATTTTAAAGCAGCTATATAGTTTAAGACCTCTTTTTTGTCCTTTGGCCTGGCCTCCAGTTTACCTCCGGACACAATTATTGCTACTTCTTCCTTTGATAAACGATTCCCCTCAATAGAGGTAGAGTGATGCGTTCTACTGATCAAGGCTTCGAGTTTGAGTTCTTTTTCTATGGAAGGCAAAATTGGGGCATCCAAAATTGCCTCCCTAGCCGCTGAAATTTCCGCGATAAATTTTACGATCTTATTAGTCAACTGGTAGTTTGGCTTATACATCCTAAAATAATTCTATCATTTTCCCTTGGGCTTAACAAACTGAGGGGGGTCACCATGTCCATAGAACTTCCTATAAAAAAGCCAAATAGAGTGAAATTTGTTAACTAAAGCATCGAAACAATTAAGTAAAAACTGATTGGAGGAAAAAATGGCTAATCTATTAGTTAGAAATGTTGAAATTCACCATCCGCGGTTTATTGGCTTCAGAAAGATGGCTGGCTTAGGGCCCAACCCAGATAATCCGGCAATCCATGCTCTGCGGAGAAAAGGAATGCTGGGTGTTTATTACGATTTTAACCGCGGCGGTCAGGACTTTATCGTTAAGGGAAGGCTGGATGACCTTAGCGATACGCGACTTGTTCCCTCGCTCTCAAGGGACAGCGCTGTTCAAGCTTTTGTTGACGGCCCGGTTCTGCAAAGAGCTCACAACGTCTTAACCGAGACTCCCCAATTAATCGCTCGGGCGCGCTATTACAACACTGATAAAATTGACTTTGACAATCTCTCCTTTGGTTTAACCCCAACTGATGCTATGTTTTTTGCAGAAATAAAAGCTAACGGCCAATGGCCAGCCGCTGCTTCCCTGGTCCCTTTTGGCAATATCCCGATCAGTCCAGCTGCTGGCGTTCTTAATTACGGTCAGGGATTATTTGAAGGCATGAAAGCGTATCGAACTGAAAATGGCGGAATTGCTCTTTTCCGGCCGCTGGACAATGCCCGCCGCGCGCAAAATGGAGCCAAAAGGCTGGGACTAACCCCCGTTCAAGAGGAAATTTTCCTTGACGCTGTGGAGCGGGTCGTTTTAGCTAATGAAAGATTCATCCCGCCTTATGGCAAAGGCGCCTTATATATTAGACCGCTGTTGATCGGCTCAGGCGGCATCATGGGAGTGGCCCCAGCTCCTGAAAATACTTTTATTGTTTTTGCCACTCCAGTTGGTCCGTATTTTAAGGGCGGGCTAACCGGCATCTCCCTTAAGATCAGTGATGAGCACCATCGGGCTCCAGCCGGCGGCATTGGCAATGTAAAGGGGATCGGCAATTACGCCCCAGGCATGGTCCCGGCCCAGGAGGCTAAAGCCTTAGGTTTTGCTGAACTGATTTATCTGGATGCGCAAAAACATACTTATCTTGAAGAAGCCGGCGCTGCCAACATTTTTGTGGTCATGAATGGAGAGCTTTATACACCAGCGCTTTCCGGCACTATCCTGCCCGGCATAACTCGGGATAGCGTGATCGAGTTAGCCAAAGCACGTGGTTATAGAGTTCATGATAAGCAAAGGTTGAGTCGAGAATTGTTAGCCTCAGCTGAGGCGGTTTTTGTCACTGGGACAGCTGCAGTCATTGCCCCGGTCACCTCGATCACCGACAGAGGGAATAAAATCATTTTTAATGATGGTCGCATCCATCCAATAGTTAGTGATCTCCACTTGGAATTGACTGGGATTCAAGAAGGTCGGATCGCAGATCCTTTTGGCTGGGTACACGCGCTAAAAGCCTAGCTAAGATTAACTTTTGCCAACCTCGGCTGGCTCATCTGCGCGAGATGAGGCCTTGGTTTTTAAGATGGGCTTACCCTTGGTCCCCTTAAAAACAATCTTATCTTTTTCCACCGTAAGGCTGATCTTACTGCCGTAGCCGAATTTGCCCTTGAGCACTTCTTCTGACAGAGGATCTTCCACAAATTCCTGGATCGATCGCCGCAGAGGCCGGGCGCCCAGCTTGGGATCGTAGCCTTTTTCAACCAGAAAGCTCTTAACTTTCTTAGTAATTTTTAGGGACAAGCCTTTTTCTTCCAAGCGTTTGTTCATATCACCGATCATTATATCCACAATGGCCGCCAGGTCTTCCTTGGACAACGGACGAAACACCACTTTTTCATCAACCCGGTTCAGGAATTCAGGCCGAAATTCTTTTGCCAATTGCTCCAAAACTGTACCCTTCATCTTTTCATAAGTAGCCTGGGCATCACCGCTGCTGACAAAACCCATCGCGGTCTCTTTGCGGATAAATTCTGCGCCAACATTGCTGGTCATTATAATGACCGTATTTTTAAAATCGATCTGACGGCCTTGCGCATCAGTAATGTGGCCCTCATCCAAAATCTGCAGCAAAACATTCATCACATTCGGGTGCGCCTTTTCGATCTCATCAAACAGCACAACCGAATGCGGCCGCCGGCGGATAGGTTCGGTCAACTGGCCGCCTTCGCCAAAACCAACATAGCCTGGCGGCGAGCCGATCATCCGGGAAATCGTATGCTGTTCCAGATACTCAGACATATCGATCCGCACTAATGCGTCCATATCACCAAATAAAAATTCAGCTAACCGCTTAGCCAGCTCAGTCTTGCCGACACCTGATGGCCCCAGAAAAATAAAAGAGCCGATCGGTCGGCGGGGATCTTTTAGTCCGGCCCTGGCCCGGCGAATAGACCGGGAAATAACAGAAACCGCCTCATCCTGGCCAACTACATGCTGCTTCATTTCCCCTTCCATCTTGAGCAACCGCTCAGTTTCCTCTGAGGTCAATTGCGTCACGGGGACGCGGGTCCAGGAAGAAACCACCTGGGCGATCACGTCAGAATTAACTTCTGGATATCCCTCCCTGGTCAAGCCCGACATCTTCTTGGCCGCACCCTCATACTCCAGCCGCAATTTTTCTTCCTTGTCCCTTAATTGGGCCGCTGATTCAAATTCCTGATTTTCAACTGCCTTTGTTTTTTGAGTTTTGACCTTTTCAATCTCTTTCATGATCTCGATCAGCTCAGGGGGAGCCACCGATGATTTAAGCATGACCTTAGAGGCTGCTTCATCGATCAGGTCAATGGCTTTGTCCGGCAGATGACGGTCAGCAATATAACGGGCGGACAAGCGAGCGGCTGAAACCAGCGCATCATCAGTGATTTTAACTCTATGAAAATCTTCGTAGCGTTCACGCAGCCCCTTGAGGATCTCAATCGTCTCCAGCACGGACGGCTCATCAACCATTACTGACTGGAAGCGGCGTTCCAGCGCGGGATCTGACTCAATCCTTTTGCGGAACTCATCAATGGTGGTGGCCCCAATAACTTGTAACTCGCCTCGGGCCAAGGCCGGCTTTAAAATATTGGCAGCGTCCATCGCGCCCTCGGCCGCGCCCGCGCCGATCAGAGTGTGCAGTTCATCAATAAAAAGAATGACCTGCTCAGCCTTGGTAACTTCATCAATGACTTTCTTCATTCGCTCCTCAAATTCTCCACGGTAACGGGTCCCAGCGATCAATAACCCCAAATCCAGGGTAACCAGGCGCTTGCCTAACAAAGGCGGCGGCACGTTGGCGGTCACGATCCGCTGAGCCAGCCCCTCAACAATCGCGGTTTTACCGACCCCGGCTTCGCCGATCAGGACTGGGTTGTTTTTTTTGCGGCGCGACAGGATCTGGGTCACTCGCTCGATCTCTTTGGCCCGGCCAATGACTGGATCTAATTTTTTCTCCCTAGCTTGGCTAGTTAAGTCACGGCTAAAAGAATCCAGGATCGGGGTCTGGCTGGTCCGGGGCATTTTTCTTTGTTGAAAAGAAACTTCTCCCAGGATCGCCACAATGCGGTTCTTAGCGGAAGCAATCGTGATGCCAAACTCGGCCAAGATCTGGCCAGTAGCCCCCGACCCTTCTCTGATAATGCCTAAAAAGAGGTGTTCAACCCCCACATAGCTGTGCCCCAGAGCTCGGGCTTCATCCCAAGCCAGTTCAATGACCTTCTTGACCTGGGCGTTAAAAGGCGCCTCCAGACCAGTTTTTTTCTCGACGGCTTGTCCCGACAGGCTTTCTTCCAGGCGTTCTTTTACAGTGTTGGCATCGAGCTTAAAATGTTCGAGCGTTTTTATGGCGATTGGCTCGCCTTCG
>JAHIZU010000016.1 GCA_018814265.1 Candidatus Margulisiibacteriota bacterium
GCTGACCCCAGGCGCCGGGATTCTTCCTGCGCCGCCATGATCACTCTAACCGCTCGCTCTGTAAATCTTTCAAACATTGCCATAATAAGTAAATTATAACAACCTTGCCATCTCGACGCAAGTTTATTGCCTCTAAATACGATAAATATAGTGAGGCTACCTAATGAATAGAAATAAACCAGAAGGCTCATCAAGTTCCGTAACCGTCAACGGCGTTACCTTTAAAACCGGCGGCAATATCGTCTTTGCAGAGTCTGACGATGCCTCGTATTATCTTGCCGAGGGTTCCCAGCTGGAAAAGATCGAAGGCATGCTGGAACACGGCATGCAGATGCTGCTAAAAAAAATTAAAAACTAAGCTTTCTTCGGCAGAGTAATTATAAAGCTGGTCCCCTTGCCCGCGCTGCTTCTGACCTTAACTGACCCCTTATGCTCCTCAATGATCCGCAGAGTAATGGGCAGGCCCATACCGGTTCCCGTCATCTTCGTGGTAAAAAATGGATCAAACAGGCTCTTAAGGTTCTCTTCGGGTATCCCTTCGCCAGTATCACTTATCTCAATAAAAATAACCGGCACTGGCCGATCAAATTCTTCCTCTTCACCCCAAACCATCTCGCCGCCCTTCTTCTTGCCTTCGCGGCGCATTTTGCCCAGTCGGATAACTTCTCCAATATCGGTTTTAACGATCATCTCGCCGCCTTTGCTATGCATGGATTCAATTCCATTTTTCACAATATTGACAAATACCTGCTGGAGTTGACCAGCATCACCCGTTATCTCAGGCAACTCCGCCAGCTTTTTGGTCACCCTGATATTGTATTTTTTGCACTCGCTCTCAAACAGCAGCAGCACTTCTTCAAGTAGGCCATTAACTTCCACCTTGCCCAGTTCCGGCTTCATGGGCTTGCCGAACTTTAACAAACTTTCTGCGATCCGATTTATTCGTTCGATCTCATTGGGAATGATCGAAGCAAATTTCTCCCGGAATTCCTTGTCCTCCCATTTCTGGGTCAGGATCTGGGTAAAGGTGCGGATGGAAACCAGCGGGTTCTTGATCTCGTGGGCCATGCCAGCCGCCATCGTACCCAGGGAAGCCAGCTTTTCTGAAAGGATGAGTCGCTCCTGGCTTTCCCGCAAGTCTTTGGTCATCTGGTTAAAAGCCTTAGCCAGTTTACCGATCTCGTCAGAAGAATCAACTGCCACATACCAACGCAAGTCCCCCTTGGCCACTGCCTCCGTGCCAGAAGTAAGCTCTTTGATCGGCCTTTCGATCGAACGCGCGAAAAATATTCCGACCAGGGCGGTCAGGATGATCCCAATCACCACAAACAACAATGAATTGGTTTCCAAACGGCGTATTTCTGAATAGGCTGAAGCCAGCGGTTCTTGAACCACAACCCCCCAACCGTATTTAGTTATCGGCACATAGGCGCCGACCATCGTGCTGCCAATCTCATCCTGAAACTCCGCGCCGCCTTGCTGGCCAAGAATGACCCGTTGCGCTGCTTGATTAGCGCTAACATCCTCTTTTTGCAGGGCTCTTTTTTGATCAGGGTGGGCAATCAGCTTCCCCTGCTGATCAACCAGAAAGGCCATTCCCTTATCATCCATCTTGGCCGCGACAACCAGCTGCTGCAGCTGCTCCAGCGGCGGCTCAACCGGCAAGGCATTGATCTTTTGGGCTAATTCGTGGGCCAACCTTAAATAGTTGCCGATGATAGACTTTGACAGCGCATTTTTACTAATATTGATCGTGGCCAGTGTCGTGGTCTCAAAAAGGATAACGATCAACAAGACAAAAATCAGCATTAGTTTGAACAGGATCCGCGTCCGGAAAAAGTGCAGCGGTCTTATGGCCTCAGGCGCCTGGGGCGGGATCAACTCGGCCAGCAGAAACCCCAAAGTGGAAATAAGAATTAAGACCCAAGAAGCCACCAGATAACCTGCTTCCGCTTCTCGCACATAAAGAGAGGAACAAAGCAGCGCCGAAAGCAAGATCACTGTTGAACCCCCGAGATAGAGGGTTAACTTTCTCTGCCCGCCGGTTGACCGCCAGGCAAAAACAAAAGAGGCCAAAGCCAATAACATCCAGATGAAACTAAAAAAAGGCTTGACCGGCACGTACTGCGAAAAGAAGACCAGCGGCTCAACAATACCTTCGCGGTAGATCAGGTTTACAGATGAGCCCAGGATCCTAGCGACAAACCAACCCGCTAATAATATTATGGGAACATTGCTTAATCTCAGTTTCTTGAGCTGGAATTTTTCGATCAGGAAAGCCCAGACAAAAACAGCGCACAGAATAATGCTGACATATATTCCCTTATGCACCAAGATAAGCTCGGAGAGACCACGCCCCAGGTTGAACATCATCTGAGAGGCAATAGTCGCAGCCACATAAATGAATAAAGTAAGGAACACCAGGGCAAAAAGAAGATCCTTGAGTTTTTTCCAGGAAAAGTAATTCTTGAGAAAGGTGACGGCCCCGGCGATCAAGATACCGGCCGCAAAAATCTCCGTAAAAATACTTATAATAGTTAATGTTGACAGCATTACTTTTGAACCTTTATGGTAATGTCCCTAGCCTCATAACCGCCGGCCAGATTTGCCGCGCCAATTCTGATCAGATAATCGCCATCCTTAAGAAAATCCGGCACAACAAATTGCAAGCTAAAAATATCATCGTTGGCAGCCGCATCCCCGCCACGCCCATCATTTAACATGGGCAATAGTTCAGTATAACCTAAAGCCCGCAGATCAGCAGTCACTATCTTGATGTCCTCGATCCGGCCGGGATTGTCAATTTTGACCGTTAGGGTAACAAGGCTTTTGCCGTCAGCGACTAATCGTTCTGGCGCGAACTTAGCTTCAATTATAGCCGGATTCTTCTTGATGTCCAAGGTAGTTTTTGCCAATGCCAGCCAGCCTTTCTTGTTGGCAACAGCTACCGGCACTTCTTTTGGCCCCAGCTCGATCTTGGGGGAAACACTGGTCTGCAGGGTATAAATACCATCGGCCGCCTTTTCATCGCCGAACAGACCATTATCAACCAGCATAGTGTTCGCCAGCCGGCCAATAGCGCTTAGGTCTGCCCTGACCCCGGAGATATTGGTTAAGCCGCCTGGATCATCAACCGAAGCCAGGATCTCAAGGATTGTTCTGCCATCTGGCGGGACCCGCTTGGGCACAGCTTTCACATAATTGATCGTTGGAGTCAGCTTTACCCTGCTGACCTTGGAAATATCATAGCCAACGGTCCAAGAGACTAATTCGCCGATTTTCTTTTTGACGAAATCAGCCGCCGTGATCTTCATGATCGCTTCACCCTTGGTTAAGCCAACTTGACCCTGAGCAGCAGCTTGCGCCCAGACCGGCAACAGTGTTAAATAACTGCTTACCAATAATAAAAATATCTTAACTGTAAGTATTCTCATTGCGTTATTCCAAACTTAGCAAAAATCGCGTCCCCTTCTTCTTTAGAAACGATGGCCGCTGGACGGAAAGTCCCGTCAGGGAAAGGCCGCAGCAAGTTCAAATCAACAACAACCTTGATATACGGCGCCAAGGGGTGATCCTTTGGCACATCAGCAAACAGGTCCTTGCGCACCTCGGGCAGTTTCATCTCAGCTGCTTTAACCAGCCAGCTGGAAAGCTCGCCCCGGGTGATCCCCGCATCCATGACAAACTCTTGATCCGGGGTAATCTCAATCACACCCATAGTAACCAGGTTTTCGACCCCTTCTTTCTTCTTGGCCAGATTTTCAGTCTTATCCTTATCAGCGATCTCAACCTTGGCTTTCCTAAATACCTTATATTTCCAAACCTTCTTTTCACCCAGGTAGCGCGCCTCAACAATGATCAGGTTCTTCTTAAGATGCAAAGGAATAACCGCTTTAAAGGAATTGTCCGGACCAAGCGAAGCTCGTAAACCATTAATATAAACTTCAACCCCAGGTTTAACTCGGCCATAAACATCGATTTTATCATCATAGGTAACAATGTTATCTTCGAGTGAGATGGTTTCGATAGGCTGGTCAATCATTACCCGGGGCTTATCAATATCCAACTCCCGGAGGATTATCCAATCTTCGGGGAAATAAAGCACGGACAGGCAAAGATAACGCTGGTCATTAAAGGGGTCGCGGTAACTGGCCAGATCAACGCCCCATCTTTCTGTCCGATAACCAAGCCCAAAATTAATATCCGAGGTAGCCCCTCCAGCAATGAATTGCTGCGTAAAGCCGGTGCGCAAATAATAGCTTTTGTTAAACCCGTATTCACCGCCAAAACGCATCAACAGAGGCCTGTTGCGTGAAACATTCAATTCGCCAGCCAAAAGCAGCTGCCGGCCTTCCATAAAAATCGGCGAACCGATATCGCCGATCACCCGAGCGGACCCGGCGAGCTTAGCAACGGCTGGAATTCCTTCTTGGCCGCCAATATCCCAGTTGATCGAACCGCCACCAAGAGTCCCGATTGGCAGGAAGTTCTGCAGGGTAAAACCAGCTGACCACCAGTCCTCGGCCTTCCACAAGACACCAAAATCCATATCCCAGCCAGTAGCCGAGCGATCAAGCATGCCGGCCCTGCGCAGTGTCTGCCCCAATAATCCCTTAACGCTCAAGCCAAAGCCGAGATGCTGAAAAAGCTCGCTGTCAGCCAAGCGGGGAATGAAGTTAAGCTTGGTCCCGTAGGATAAATAAACAACATTGCTGTTGGAATTAGCTAAACCTCCGCTAAAAGGGATATCAGAGAACTTGCTGGTAATTATAGCTAAACCAAAAGCAGAATTATTACCCGCGGGATAAGCCTGCAAGGCCGCGATGTTTTCCGAATCCTTAATGGAGAGAGAAATCCCTTTGGTCCAAGCCAGACCGCCAGGATTATATAAAATAGCATTTGTATCGTCTGCCAGCCCGGCAAACCCTCCCCCCATGCCCAAAGGCCGCCCCGCCAGTTCAACCCGAAGCGGCTCTACCCCCAGCTCGATCAGCTCAGCGTAAACCGATCCTGCCAAAATGACAAATGACAAATTAAAAATGACAAATGAAGGAATAATTATTTTAAATAAAATCCGCCGCAGGCGGACATTAATTTGACATTTGACATTTGACATTTGACATTTCCTAAGCATTATTCAACAATGGTCAGTGAGGCTTCGCCACCACCCTGCCAACCCAAGCGGTCAACGGCTATTACATACAGCATTTTGCTGCCACTTTCTTTCGGTTCAAAAGATAAGTTCAGGGTATAGATCTGGTCATCCTTTTCAAGATCACCATGACTACCGTCGTCAAACAATTGAACATCGGGCATGCAGCCCAATTCAGTCAGGTTAACAGAAACCTTAGAGATAGGCGAAAGATTCTGGCGCGGATCAAGCTGCGCTTGCAGGCGCACAGTTGATTTTTGCCTTGCAATAATAGTTACGGGATTAATAGTGAAAGAAATTATTTTGGGCTCAAGATTTACCGCACTGTAAGCCGCTGAGGTAAATCCCTTGTCAAAATTGAACAGCCATTGAACAGCGTTTTGGGAGCGATCGAACCGGGCCAGCAACACCGCGGCCTCAGCCCTGGTCAGCGCCCGATCCGGCTCATATACCGGCAGATTCTCTGACACACCCTTGAGCAACCCCTTTTCCTTGGCTAAATATATTGGGAAGGCTCCCCGCTCTGCTTTGGGCACATCAATAAACAAGGGCTTAACTCTTTCCACCACATCAATGCCTTCCGTAGCAACGACCACCTCAGCCGCTTTCCGTCGGGAAATTGGATCGTCCAGACCAAAAGTTTGGTTGTCATAGCCTTTCATGTAGCCGGCATCGACCACTGCCTTGACATAAGGCGCGCGCCAATGTTCCTTGGGCACATCAAAAAACACATCTTCGGTTAAAGCGGGAACCGACAATTGTTTTGTCCGGGCAATCCAGGTTGCCAGTTCGCCGCGGGTCACGGGATTGCCAGGGTAAAAGTTATCGTCAGGATACCCCTCGATAAAACCTAAGCTGGCAAGATAGACGATCTGGTTGCGCGCCCAATGTTTTTTTCCTTCGTAAGGGCTTTCAACATCGGGAAAAGTCCTCATGCCCAAGAGGGACAGACTTTTTACAAAATGATCGCCGTACAGGTCAAGGGCCCTGATCTCGACCAGGTTCTTGCCCGGCCTTAAAACCAGGCCGCAAGCAAAGGCCCCTTTACTATTAACTGGTATTGCTTGGTCATTGATCTTAATGATCTTCAGGTCCTTGCCAATGCCTTTGAGCATAACAACTTTATCAAAGGTAGTAGTTTTGTCCTTGGGTTCGTAGATAAAAATGCCGGCTAGCGCAGCAGTAGAAAGGGCAAGCAGCAAAAGTAATAAAACAAGCCACTTTTTCATTTTTCGCTATTGTAACACAGTCTTCCTGCGTTGCAAATGGCTCTCTTGATACCTATGACTATTTGCATCGTAACACCCTCAAAAATTCTGAAATTATAGCTGTTTTTTGACGATATATATACACTGGAGCAATAACTATGGGAAAGGCTGTTTTACAATTATATAGGCCCAGCAATAGAAGACTAACTCCTGCTATAAAAAAGGCAGAAAGATTCGATTATCGGATCTTGTCCCGCGAACAAGTTAGCCGCCAAGCTGCCCAGAGCATCCTTGACCTGGCAAAATCTGGCAAGGGAACTGTTTTAACTCCCGGCTGCAATACCCCCATTCGCATGTATTGGGCACTTTCCAAAATGGCCAAAGAAGAAGGCGTAGATCTAAGCGGGCTGCTTAAAGGGGAACAGGGAAACTTCCAGATGGGAATGATAGATGGAATTGAAGGGCAGCTTGAACATCCCTACAGCTTCAAATATTATTTCATTAAGAATTTTCTAAAACATTTTCTGCCGGAAGATTTTAGGCTTCCCTCAGATCCCGCCGCAAGGCGCACGGCCATTCAAGAGATCTATCAGACCTTTAAGAATGTTTATGTCCCCCACCTTCCCGGCAACACAGACCTCGCCACCAAATTAGCTGAGGAAGGTCAATTTAATCTGTGGCTGGGAAAACATTCGCCCATAGATCTTATTGTCTGCGGCATTGGTCCGGATGGCCATATCGCCTTTTTGGGGCCTGGACAAGAATTGGTTCCCAGAGCCCTGCCCGCCCGTACCGTTGAGCTTTGGCAAGGCATCCGCTCCTGGAAGTGGCTGGATGAGAGCCGAGAGACCTGTGCGTGCGTTAAAGAAAATTGTGATATTTCAACAAGGGGGGCACCTCAACACGCGCTGACTATTTCACTCAATACGTTCATTACCGCAAAGAAGATCATTTTAATGGCCATCGGGAGAGGAAAGGCGGAAGCAATTCGTGAATTATTCTATGGCACCTACAATCCGTCCAATTTTACTGCCCACTATCTTGGACAACCCTTGGTTAGAAACAAGGTCACCATTCTTTTAGATGAAGAAGCTGCTCGCGAGTTAAGAAAAGAAGCTGCCTAGGCCTTCGCTGTAGTTTCTCCTTTAATCAACTGCGCCGGCAATGTATACCGACAAGCCGCACGAGAAGGATTTTCAATAATATCTAAAAGGGTATTTACCGCAGTTCTTCCTAAATCCTCAAGATTAACATCAATCGTGGTTAACTTTGTTTTTATGGCATTTATATAAGGCGGAAAAGGAATGTTGTCAAACCCAGTGATAGAGATATCCTTGGGAATTTTATAGCCAAGTTCCATCAGTCCCTGATAAGCGGTGTAGGCTAAGGCATCGCTTTCGCAAACCAAAGCGGTTATCTGAGGATCTAATTTCAAAAGCTTATCCACTGCTTTATTTGCGGTCTCCCAATTGCAAAAATCCCCGATCGCAATATGATCCCCTGAAAAAGTTATGCCTGCCTCATTTAAAGCAAATCTAAAACCATCCAATCTATCTGAAGTTACAGGGTCAAATAAAGGGCCGCCTGTCATATAAGCGAATCTTTTGTGGCCAAGCTCGATAAGATGCTTGGTAACCTCATAGATCCCTGCCCTTCCATCGCTTAAAACGGTATGCAGTTCTATGCCCGGAATAGGATGGCCGCAGAGGACCAAAGGAATGCCCTGTTGCTTGATCATTAAGACATGGTCTTGTGAGATCTTCCCTAGAACAAGAAAGCCATCCAAGATCTTTTTGGAGAACATATGAGGCAAGCATTCCTCTTCATCCGCAAAATGTTCAATAATCACATTAATGCCCTGTTCCTTGGCTGCCGACAAGATGGCAGTAGTTATCTTATTATAATATTCGCCCAATATAAGCTCATGGCTTATCCCCGTAACGCCGATGATCTTTTTCGTTCTCTGGCTGAAGCGTTTCCGGACATAGCCCAATTCCTCACAGACCTCCAGGATATTAGCGCGTGTTTTGCGGTTTACGAGTTTCGGGTTATTAAAAGCTTGGGAAACCGTAGCCGGAGAACAACCTACTTTCTTAGCTATTTCCTTGATCCGTACTTTTCTAGGCATAATTAAACCTCCCGGTTTCGAAGGAACCTGCGAATGAACCCTTCGGCAAGCTCAGGGCAGCACCGAGCGAAGTCGAGGTGCTTCGCGGTTCC
>JAHIZU010000160.1 GCA_018814265.1 Candidatus Margulisiibacteriota bacterium
CGCTTCCGTCCGACGCTTCTTGCTTCGCTTCCGCCCGACGCGCATCGCTCCTCAACGCCTATACTTCGAGTAACTCCGCCAGGAATGTGACAAATTAAAAAGCTGCCTGCTTATCTTGTCATATAGATCTATTAGTTTAATGAGAGCAGCCGAGTTGGCTGTTGAGGCGTATAGATCCTTGACTTGAGTTAAAGAAACGATCGTCTCATTTGATTCAGCGTGAGCATCATCAATATATTTCTGAAATCCCCTGGCCTGATGCCGTTTAGAATGTCCTTCAGCGATCAGCCTGGGGATCGCCTTGCAGGAACGCCTTAATTGATCGGCCAGATCGAATCTTTCTTCTTTTGGCAAAAGCGGCAGGATATGTTTGAAAATGGTTAGCATAGCTTTGTAACTGTTTTGATAAACATCCAAGTCCCCGTATCCTCTGATGACGCCCGACGCCTTTCGCCTAACGATTCGCTCTTCGCTTCCGTCCGACGCATAACGCTCTTCCATTGCTCAATCCTCCTTTTTAGTAATAAAGCCGATATTAGTTTTTGGTTTTGCTTCGGTCGCGATCATTTTTTCAATTGCTTTGATGATCAGTCCGATCTCAGTATCGTGCCGGTCGACCTTGTGTTTGAGCTCTTTAAATAAATAGGTGAGGTCTTTGTTTGTGGCGAGGACCGTCCTTAGCTTAACAAAGGTGCGCATTATCTGAATGTTCACTTCCGCAGCTTTCTCGCTGTGCAAGACGGATGAAAGCATGGCTAACCCTTGCTCGGTGAAAGCGTAGGGTTGATACCTGCGGCCACCTCGTTTTGAGGTTCCATTTTGGAACCTCATGTTATCGTGTTCCTGCTGGGTAAGTTGGAACATAAAATCAGCTGGAAACCGCTTTGGATTCCTTGAAACAGCCTTGTTTAGATTTTTTGTTCTGACCCCATATAGTTTTGCTAGATCACTATCAATCATTACTTTTTGACCTCTGATGAAATAAATCTTGTTCTCTATTCTCTCAATCGGCATCAACTTGTTCATTTTTTCTCCTTTCAATATGTATTAGCTTTAAGGTCACAAATTGTGACCTTGAACGAACCGGTGCCAATTTGGCACCTTAAAAGTATTACAGCAATCTTATTGCCACTATTAACTAACAAAACGCTCGCTTCGCTCGCTACAACTTACAACTAACAACTTATATTGATTTTTATTATAATAATAGGGAATTAGATATAAGTTGTAGGCCCGAAGGGCCGTGTTGTTTGTTGTAAGTAGTTAGTTAATAGGTGTCGAGATCACGACAGGATGGAGTAGGGGATATTCCGCTCCTTTTTCCAGCCTCAAAATCATGCTATAATTATCCAAATGTCGCGGGTGAAAAAAATCCTCAATGGGATCGCGAAATGCGATCGCGTAGTAGGGGCTTATTTGTTCGTTGGGCCGCCTGGAGTTGGCAAAAAACAAGCAGCGCAGGACTTTGTGGCGTCGCTTAAGTGCCAAAAGCAGGATGTGTTCAATGTCGCGCCTACCGGCAAGAGCTTGAAGATAGACGAGATCAGAGAACTGCAAAAGTGGGTGCGATTTGGCCCCTCGATCAGTCCTTATCTGGTGGTCATTGTTGAGCAAGCAGATACTTTAACTGATCAAGCGGCCGCGGCTTTTCTGAAGACCTTGGAAGAGCCGGCAGCGGGTGTGGTTTTTGTGCTGCTGGCAGAGCGCGAAGATAAGCTTCCAGCAACAATCTTATCGCGTTGCCAGAAAATAGTTTTTGCCGAGCTAGCCATTCCGTGGCAGGCTGATCCTGGCCTGGATACTTTTTATAGCGGCTTAAGGGATATTAAAGGCAAAGGGGTAGAGGCAGCGTTGAGTTTTGCGATCAGATTAGGCACGGAAAAAGACAGGATCGAAGACCTGCTTTACGAGTTAGCCAGCTTTGTGCGCTATGACCTGCTTGACGCCAAGGCGGCCAGGATAATCCTTGATACTGTGCGCTACATCAAGCGCCGGGCAAATTTAAAATTGGCTTTGGATGTTATGTGTTTAAAATTAGGTGGGGAAAATGTCTGAAAAAGATGCAACAGATAAACATCAGTTAGCGATCAAGCTCAGGAAATTCAACCGGATCTGTCCTATTGCCGGTTATAAAGAGGGATCGATCCGGGTTGGTTCGCCGGTAATTGTCCAAACCGATCGGGGGATCGAATGCGGGGAGATCGTGTCCTATCCGCTGGGGCTGCCCAAAGCCTTGTCCCGCGACGTCAAACTAAAAAAAGTCGTTCGTTACGCCACCGCCCAGGACCAAGCTAAGATCGAAACCCTGCCGGAGATGGAAACCAAGGCCCAACAAATGGCTGCAGAAAAAATTCGCGAGCATGAGCTGCAGATCAAGATCATTAGCGTTGAATACCTGTTTGATACCGGCCGGGCGACTGTCTACTACAAGGTCCACGAAGGCAAAAAGATCAATAACCTGCGCGACCTGACCAGGGACCTGTCGAATAGTTTAGCCGCCCGGGTTAATTTGCGCCAGCTCTCTCCGCGGGATGAAGCCCGGATCCTGAGCGGATTGGGGACCTGTGGCAGAAAGTTATGTTGCTCAAACTGGCTGGAAAAACCCAGACATGTTACGGTCAGGATGGTCAAGGATCAGGGTTTGCAGATCTCGCCGTCCAAAACCTCGGGCATCTGCGGCCGGCTGATGTGCTGCCTGGAATACGAACACGAAAAAAAACAATAGTAAGGAGGGAAAATTATGCCAAGGATAGAAATCAGAAAAGGTGAGGGACTGGAAAAGGCGCTGCGCAAGTTCAAGATGAAACTCCGTCAGGAAGGAGTCCTGGATGAGGTTAAGAAGCGCGAATTCTATGAAAAGCCTTCCCAGCGAAAACGCAAACAAGCGGAAGCAGCTGTTCGACGGGAGAAAAAACGAGTCAGAGATTCTGAATGAAAGTAATTGACCGTTACGTTTTCATGGAGATGCTCGGGCCGTTCATGATCGGCGTGATCGGCTTTGTGCTGGTCCTGGCGGTTGATCTGCTGTTTACCATGGCGGACCTGATCATCAACAAAGGGATACCGCTTTGGGCCGTGCTAAAACTTTTGCTCTATAAGCTGCCGGCGATCATGGTGTTGACCTTTCCGGTCTCAACGCTCTTTGCTACAGCTATGGCCCTGGGCCGGCTGTCCAAGGATAATGAGATCATCGCCCTGCGCACCTCCGGCATAACCCTTTTTCGGATCTCCGTGCCGATAGTGATCATCGGCGTAGTTGTCAGCCTGGCTTCTTATATTACCAATGAAAAGATAGTGCCGCATGCCAATTTCGTTTCCTCCAACATCATCAGGCAGATCATTTATAAACGGCCGCTGCCGGAGGTGAAAGAGAACGTTTTCTTTAAAGACGCCCGTGACCGCTACTATTACGCCCGCCGTGTTGATATGAAAACTAAGACCATGGACAATATCATGGTTTATGAAATAACTGATGAGCGTTTTCCGCGGGTTATCCTGGCTGATCGGGCGACTTTTCAAGGCAGGATCTGGGATCTTGAGAAAGGCATTATCCATAAATATGACGAAAAAGGTTATCTAAAATACGAAGCAGCTTTTGCCAATATGCAGCTGAATGTCTCAGAGGATGTCTTAAGCTTCAGCGAACAAAAGACTTCGCAGAACATGAACAGTTTTGAATTAAAAAGCATGATCAACACCCTGAGCAAAGGCGGGGTCAATACCCACGCCTTTCAGACCGAGCTTTATATGAAATATTCCATCCCGCTGACCTGTTTTGTTTTTGCTTTGATCGGCATTCCTTTTTCTTTGCCCTCGCCGCGCACGGGCCGGACCTGGGGCATGGTCATGACGATCGTCTTTATGTTTACTTTCTATGTTTTTGCCTCAGTTTTCCGCTCACTGGGCACGGGAGGCATCCTGCCTCCGCTGGTAGCGGCTTTTACGCCGCAGGTCTCCTTTACAATTCTCGGCGGGCTATTGCTTTTCCGCGAAGGCTCATTTAAATAATGCGCGCCATGGAAGAGATCAACGATATCAGGGAGAAATTGAGAAAGGACCCCAATAATCCTTATGCCTTAAGGGCGGTGGGGAAATATTATTTGCGTGCAGGCCAGTATAAGCTGGCCAAAAATCATTATAACCAGGCGGTCAGCCTTTTTCCCCGTCTCTGGCCTGAGGTCATGCTTGATTACGAGCAGCAGATAGAACGTGAGCCCAAAAAAGTTGGGCCGCGGATGTCCTTGGCTGGGTTTGATGTTTTCCAGGGCGATGTGGAAGCGGCGATACTGGAATTAGAGGAGATCCTGGAGGTCAGCCCCAAAAATGTTGAAGCTTATAATATCCTGGGGAAGATCTTTGTTTTGCAGGGCAGGGTAGATGAGGTCATTGCCCTGCTGGAGAGGTCAGTCCAGCATGGGATCAAGGATGTGGCCTTAACAGAGATCCTGGCCGGCGCTTACCTGGAAAAAGGCAGAATTAATGAAGCGATCAGATTCTACAATGAGATCCTTCATTATAAACCAGGTGATAAACAGACCCTGCGGATCCTTGGTGAATTATACAACCGGGTAGAAGAGTATAATCAGGCGGCCCTGAGCTATCAGGCAATGTTTTCCGATGATCCGGAAGTCAGCCGCGAAGTGGTCCAGCGTTTGGAAGCGTTATTGCAAAAGCAGGAAGGCAATGTCTTTATCCGGGAGATCCTGGCGGACATCTATATGAGATCGCTGAAGCCCGAGGCCGCGGTCGCTAAACTGCTGGAAATAATTCACCTGGATCACCAAAAGCTAAATGATGTTGTTGTTAAATTGAAAGCGATCTTAAAGAACTACCCCGGGCATCCGCCAGCCTGCCTGGCTTTGGCCGAGGCGCTGCGCCGGCAGGGCAATTTTAGCGAAGCGATCGAGCATTACCATGATCTGGTCAAGAACCAGCCGGATTATATTGCTGACGCCATGCGCGGGTATCAGGAAGTGCTGGAGTTTTGTCCGGAGCAGGTCCTGGGCCGGACCTATCTGGCAGAAGCTTTCCTGTATAAGAACCAGGTCAAGGAAGCGCTGGAACAATTTGAGCTGATGCTCCGGGTTGATGTGAGTTCAGCCGAAGCCGTTGTCCGCCGCTGCCGTGAGATCATTAAATCCCAGCCCCAGCTGTTATTGGCTCGTCTGGTACTGGGCAGGGCTTATTTGGCTCTGGGGGATATTCAGCGAGCAGCTGTGGAAGCCGAAGGCATCGTGGCCATTGACAAAAAATTTACCGCAGCTTATTTGCTGCTGGGTGAGGCCTATTTCAAATTAAAGCTTTGCCGCAAGGCTGTTAAAGTCGTAGGCCAGGCTTTGATCATGGAGCCATATAATATCCGTATCCAGGAAAAGTATCGCGAGATCAAGGAAAGGGAACTTGAGCTGGAAACTGAGAAAGCGAAAAGTAGAATTGTTGAAGATCCCTGGAGGATCGCTCTTCACCTGGACCTGGCCAAGCTTTATATCCAAAAAGACATGCAGGAGGAAGCGATCCGCGAATTGCAGACCGCGATCAAGGACCAGGCCCGCGCGCCTTTTGCTTTTAATCTGCTGGGCTGCCTTTATCGGGGAGATGGCCGCTTTGATCTGGCCGCGGCGCAGTACAATCGGGCCTTAGAGCTGGCCCCGGCTGAGCTGGCGGATTTTAAAAAGACCGCGCGGTTCAATCTGGGGACAACGTTTGAAGCTTGCGGGCAGGTGAGCAAGGCGATCAAGATCTACGAGAGCATCCTGCAAGAAGATATTGATTTTGGTGATGTCGGACGCAGGGTCAAATACCTTAAAGCTACGAGTTTGAAAAGCATGCAAGCCAAATCCCTTTTAATGGTATTTCTCAAACCAGGAGCCAAGGAGATCGTGGCTGTCTGGGGAAGGGAAGGCAAGACCGGCAAAGGCGGCCGGAGAGAGGAGATGAGCCTTTCATTTGGGCAGACCCATAACGCGGCTGGCTTCGAGTATTTTATGAAGGGCATGTACAAGGCCGCGATGGAGGAATTTCAGCTGGCTGTCCAGCTGGACGTTAAATTTGCCAATGCCTTGAATAATCTGGGCGTAGCCTTGCTCAAAGAGGGGAAACTTTACGAAGCCAGAGCTAAGTTTGAGAGCGCGATTGAGATCGACCAGGCTTCGCTGGTCTATCGCAGCAATCTCGGCTTGGCTTACTTTTTACTGGGCCAGCTTGACCAGGCTGCTTACGAAATTGAAAAGGCCTATACTATTGATCCGGAAAATAGCGCTGTTCGCCTCAACCTGGGCGATATCTGTTATCTGAAAAAAGATATTAAACGAGCGATGGATCTTTATCAGCGTACCGGCAGTTTTGATGTCTTAACCGAGATCGCTGAGCAGCGGCTGCGGTTTAAAATTCCCCAACTTAAGACAGAATGACCAAGCAAATTCCAAGTTACAAGCTACAAATTACAAGCAAAAAACAAAAAACAAATCACAAATTACAAATTTGGAAATTGTTAATTGTAATTTGCTTGGGATTTGGAATTTGTAGTTTGGGATTTTGTGGCCCAATCCTTGCTCAAGAGATCCCCGTTAACATTAAAGCTGACAAGCTAAAATTCATCGAAGGGACCAGCCTGGTCACGGCTTCTGGCTCGGTTGAAGTAAGCCTTAAAGGCGTAATTATTCAGGCTGATAAATTGCTGATGGATTCAGCCAGCAATATTGCTACTGCTGAAGGCAATGTAAAGTTGATCACCAAAGATTATCAAGCAGAATCAAGCTATATTGTTTACGACGCTGACGGGGAAATAACCTCCTTTGCTGATTTTAAGACCAAGCTGCGGCCAAAAACACTCAAGGGCCCCTTGTTTTTGTCGGCCAAGGAATTAAATGACCGTGGTAAGGAAATGCTGGGAGAGCAGGGTGAGCTGACCACGTGTGAAGATGAAATACCCCACTTTTTTTTGCTGGCTGATCGGGTAGAGTATTACCCCGATGATAAGGTGCTGGCCTTTAATGTTATTATTTATGTGGGTAATATGCCGGCTTTCTGGCTGCCGTTCATCTATTATGATCTAAGCAAAAAGGGCCAAAGAAATTGGGTCTATGGCCACAATGAGGTGGAGGGTGATTATTTGAAAACCACCTGGGGTTATCCGCTGGGCATTCTTTATCTCGATCAAATGGAGAAGAAGGGTTTTGGCCAGGGCACGGAGCTGGCTTATGGTCTCCTGGGTTTGGGCGCGGGCACGCTGTTCCTTTACCATCTGGATGAGAAGGATACCGGGATAACAGATTGGGTCACGCGGATCAATCATACCAAACAAATTAATCCCTGGACCACTTTGAATCTGAATCATAAATATACCGCGACATATCTTATCCCTGCCGGCAGAAATGACCAGACGGATTTTGGCTTGAGCCTGGGATATAATAATAAAGCCCGCTGGAATCTCGGGCTGAACATGTTTGAGGACCGGCTGGCGTTTTTGCAGAGAAACTCTTTTGGCTTTAGTCAATCTTATGAGCAGATCGCCACGACCTATAATTTCAATTATGACCAGTCTAAACGAGATCCAAAATGGATCAGGGCGTCGCAACGGCTGACTTACCGCCGGCCGCTATCGGACAGAACCACGTTAAGTACCAGGATGAATTATTATAATAATGTGGCTGCGGGCGGGCAGCCCGGGGATGAGCGTTTGGAGCCGGTGGTTGATATTTCCGGCAGGGAAAATGGCTACAGCTGGCGCCTGACCGAGAATTGGTATATTGATCTGGACGGTGATACCTATACCGGCGATGAGTCATATCAGTTTATGGAAAAACTACCAGAGCTGGAGGTCACGCCCAATCCCATTGATCTTAAGCTTTTTACCCTGCGGCCCAAGTTTGGCTATGGGCATTATCATGAGGTGCGCTATGTGCCGGCCTTAGGCCGCAACCGGGATTTTGCAGCCCAGCGTTACCAGTCTACCTTAAGCCTTGATCGTAGCGTTTCCCTGGCTCTGGGCACAGTGGCGACCTTAGGGCTTGGCCTGGACCAATTTCTTTATTCACCGGGTGATGAACGATATAGCTACCGTGAAAGCCTGGCGCTGCGCACAAGCCTGGGCGGTTTTTTCAGCAATAACATCAATTTTCAAAAAGGCAGCAGTGACGGCAACACGCCTTTTTTGTTTGACCAGCTCGGGACCAACTATCATAATGTTCGCGACCAAATGACTTTTTCCCGCGGCAGTCAGCTGGTCTGGACCATCGATGGCGGGCACAACTGGCAGACCCACCAGTGGTTTGACGTGATGACTAATTTGACAGTCAGACCGGATCAAAGGCTGGCCTGGAACATCCGCACTGGCTGGAGCATTGAAGAGAGAAAATCCCGCGATCTGGTAAATAGCCTGACCCTGTCGCCTTATAGTTTCTTGTCCACGCAGTTTTCCACGGTCTCGGATATGAACGTGGGCTTATTGAAATCCGGCAGCATCTTGTATGATGTCTTTTTTCTGGAAGGCCAGGCTAACCAGCTGCATCTGAAGTTTAGCCAGGTCTATGAGGTTGCCACTGAACAATTCAAGCTGCGTGATATAATGGTGATAAAGGATCTGCATTGCTGGGAGCTTAGATATACTTACTCCGAGTATCGCAAAGAATTCAGTATGACCATCAGTTTAAAAGCCTTGCCTGGCGAGCCGGTGGGCATGTCGACCGGCCGGGGATTCTATTTTGAGGGGCTAGAGAGAGAGCTGGGAGAGATTAAGCCAGAAGGGGCCATTAGGAGGTATTAGTTTTGCGTGTTTGGCGGGTAATGTTGTTAGTAATTAGTTGTTTGTTGCTGGTGGGCTGCTCCAGAACCGTGACCCAGATAGTCAACTATGGTGACCAGATGACTGTTTCCGTGACTTTGCGGGGGAACATAGATGTTAGCGCCAATCGCTACTTTATGGTCTTAAGCGACAATCAGAATTTTAAGGTGCCGCTGCCGCCGCCGGACCAGCTGGACACGGCGCCGGAATTTATTGAGCCGGACATGACACCCCAGACAGGTTCCCTTGAGGCTTATTTTACAAATTTCTTCTCTGCCTGGTCAGGCTATGTTGTTTTGGACACCACTGGTTATACCCTGGTTACCGGGCCTTTTGTGATCAACCAGGCGCCGACCAGAGAAGTCTTGTCAACGCTGGGGAGCATTAACACCACGATCAGTTTTGACTTCCGCCTGGGCGAATTATTTGCCACTGTGCCTGACCTGATCTATTTTGATATTATTGCGGTTTCCTGGCCGGATGGGGCGGAAAAAGTGCCGGCTGATCATTTGCCCTCCACGGACAATTCGATCTCCAAGATCCAGGGTTCGATCAAGACGGTTGCTGACATAGAGGATCCCAGCCTGGATCCCGGTCTGGATATTATAAACTGTACGGTAGAGATCCAATGATAAATATTGCCTTGGCCGCAGCTTCCGCAGTAGCCGCGGCCTTGATCTTTCCAAAATTTAATCTGTATTGGCTGGCCTGGCTGGCCCTGGTGCCGTTTTTCCTGTCGCTGTATCGGGCCAAAGGCTGGCGCGAAGCGCTGTGCTGCGGCTTTATTTTTGGAGTGATCTTCTTTGGCATTCACCTGGCCTGGCTCTTGACCCTTTTTCGCTTTGTCTCCTGGTGGATAGCGCTGGGCTGGGTCTGTCTGGTCTTGTTTCAAACTTTATTTATCCTGTTATTTGTCTGGCTTTTTCGCCTCAGCCGTTTTGTTGATTTTGCCAATGCCCTGGTTATTGCTTTGCTTTGGACAGCCATAGAGTGGCTGCGAGCCTGGGGGCCTTTTGGGGTTACTGGCGGGGACTTGGGGTATTCGCAGGTTCAGTTTCTTCCTTTGATCCAAATAGCTTCCTTTAGCTCTGTTTATGGGGTCAGTTTTCTAATTGTTCTGGTTAATGTAACAATTGCGGACATACTAATGGAACCAGCGACTAAACGTCGCGGTTCCATAATATTTACTATCGCTTTGCTAATTGTGTCCCTAAGCTATGGTTTTTTTGTGTTGCGAGGGAACCGACCTGCCTTGCCGGCAGGCAGGGAAGTTTATTCTCAGGTTCCCGAGCAAAGTCTCAAGGTAGCTTTGATCCAGCCTAATATAGACCAAAGGGATCGGCTTGATCCCAGAAAGGTCAAGACTATTTTCAACATCAATAAGCAGCTGACCCAACAGGCGCTGCAGCAGAAACCAGATGTTGTCGTCTGGCCGGAAACATCCTTGTTTACTTACGTGCTGCATGATCAAGCTTTATTCGCGGAGATAAAAGAGCTTGCCAGACAAACTGGGGTCTGGCTGGTCATGGGAGTGCCGCACTATGTCGGGAACAAAGCTTATAACTCGCTAATTTCGATCTCACCCTCTGGTGAGGTTGTCTCCCGTTATGATAAGCAGCACCTGGTGCCTTTTGGTGAATATTTGCCTTTCCGCGCCTTGCTTTATCCCTTCCTCAGAGGGGTGGGCTATTATGAAGGAGCCTATGATTCTAATCCCCAGCCGCAGCAGCTGAAAGTCGGGAAGTTAGATCTGGCAGCGGCGATCTGCTTTGAATCTACTTTTCCTTATGCTATCAGGGACCGGGTTAAACCAGGGTCGGCTTTTATTTTACTTGTTACTAATGATGCCTGGTTTAACGATTCTTCGGCCCTTTATTTTCATCTAAACTGCGGAGTGTTTAGGGCGATCGAAAATAGAAAGTATTTTATTCAGGTCGGGAATACTGGTATTTCTGCGGTTGTCGATCCCTATGGCCGGATACTTGAGGAATTGCCGGTTAACCAGCGCCAGGTCTTAATTTTTAAGGTACCGCTCTCCTAGGATCACCGCGGCATAATCATCGATCAGTACCGGGGGCACGCGTAAGGAAGCTGGCACCAGACACCACAAGCCTTTAGGTTTATTCTCCTGCCAATAACGCTGGCGAGCTTCCAGGGTTGAATTTTTTTCCGAGACAAAAACAACATGGAGATTAAGGTCCAGTCTGGCGATCTCTTTTTCCAGCTGCCTGCCAGAAGAGCTTTGGCCGACTACAAGATTGCTGACCTGATAGCTGGTGGTGTATTGGAGAATTGCCCGGGCAATGTCTGCTCTGGCTTGGACCTTTTTGTCCAGCACCCGGCCAGCTGGATCAAGGACCGCGAGCCCGCATTTGTTTTTGCCTGGGTCGATAGCGATAATCATTGGTAAAAGATCTTGAAATCC
>JAHIZU010000017.1 GCA_018814265.1 Candidatus Margulisiibacteriota bacterium
AACCTGGTGGCCAAGGAATTTGTGGCCGCTGCTTCTGATGATAAGGGCATGCTGGTATTATCACAATTTACCGGCGCGGCCCGGGAACTGACCGAGGCGATCACTTTTAATCCCTATCAGATCGAAGACTGCGCCGAAGCCATTAAACAAGCTCTGACCATGCCAGAGGAAGAGAGAAAGGCCCGGATGACAAAGATGAAAAACCTTGTCAGCGAAAACAATATTTACCGCTGGTCAGCCAAGATCATTCAAGCGCTGTTAAGATTGTCATAATGAAAAACCTACTGCTCTTTCTAGACTACGACGGCACCCTCACCCCAATAGTTAAAAAGCCCCACCTGGCCAAGCTGTCCAAGGCCAGGCAAGCCAAGCTTCGAAAGATCAGCACAACCCCGCATATCAGGGTCGTTGTGATCAGCGGCCGCAAGCTGGCTGACCTTAAAAAACTGGTTGGTATTCCCGGGATATTTTATGCCGGCAACCACGGTTTTGAGATCAGCGGCCCAAAAACCAGTCTGGTCCATCCCAAAGCCAAGGCAGCTAAGCCAATTATTGCTAAAATAAAGAAGGAATTAACCAAAGAGCTCAAAGGCATAAAAGGCACGCTGGTTGAAGACAAGACCTTAACCTTAAGCCTCCACTACCGATTGGTCAAAGCCGCTGCTTTACCTAAAGTGAAAAAGATCTTTAGCCAGGTTACTGAACCATATTTAAAGAGCAAAAAGATCAGGATCACTGAAGTAAAAAAGGTCCTGGAAGTCAGGCCAAATATTGACTGGGACAAAGGCAAGGCAGTTTTATGGTTTTTGGAAAAGAAATTCAAAGGCAAAAGGGTGTTCCCAATTTTTATCGGAGACGACACCACTGATGAAGACGCCTTTATTGCTTTGAAAGACAAAGGCTCGACTTTCCGGGTGGGCCGGTCAGAGACGACCCACGCTAAACACATTATAAAAGACGTGGACCAGGTCTATCATCTGCTGGAATTCTTACCCCTAGAATTCTAGAATAGGTGTGGTAAAATAGCTCCAATGGCAGATTACATCAACCAGCTTGCCCTGCTCTGGACCGATCACCGTTATTTGATCGCCGGCACAGTTTTTCTGCTCTGGCTTATTCTGGGCTGGGTATTTGTAAAACTGGTCTTTGGCCTGGCCCATAAATTCAGCGAACGGACAAAAACCCATGTTGACACTGTTGTCTTAAGAGAAGCCCAGCTGCCCACCTGGTTAATATTAATTGTTGCCGGCTTTTTTGTGGTCTCCAGAACAGTTGGTTTCCCTAGCCGGATCATCCCCTACATCAACCGTTTTAGCCAGTTATCTGTTTCATTTTTAATCATTTACTTTGTCATCAGGCTGCTTCTAAATCTGCTTAGTCTTGGCGGCAAAAAAAATATTGGCCTAAAATACATGATGCCCACCTTTGCCCGTATTTCTAATATTATCGTCTGGGCTTTTGGCTTGCTGATGCTGATGGACATCTTTGGCATTTCCATAACTCCCGTACTTGCCTCATTGGGGATCGCTGGTTTAGCCATTGGCCTGGCCATGCAAGACACTTTAAGCAACTTTTTCGCGGGCATTTACGTCCTGCTCAACCAGCCGGTCAGGGTTGGTGATTACATCGAGCTGGAGAACGGCCTGAAGGGTTATGTGCAATCGATCGGCTGGCGGGAAACCCGCATTCGCATGCTGCAAAACAACACAGTAATCGTACCTAACTCTAAGCTCTCCCAATCCATCGTTACTAATTATTATTTACCTCAAAAAGAAATGGCCTGCTTAGTGCAGGTCGGCGTGAGCTACAATAGCGATCTGGAAAAAGTTGAGCAAGTAACAATTGAAGTCGGCAAACAAGTCTTGGAAAAGGTTTCTGGCGGAGTTAAGACCTTTGACCCTTTTATCCGCTACCACACTTTTAATGATTTTAGCATTAATTTTACAGTGATCTTGCGGGTTTCGGAGTTCGTTGACCAGTATCTGCTGACCCATGAATTTATCAAGGCCCTGCATAAGCGCTATAATCAGGAAGGCATTGTTATCCCCTTCCCGATCCGGACTGTTGAAATGAAAGAGACCAATAAATGAAAGTGGAAAGAGCTAAAGAGCCGTTTTGTTTCATTACCTCCTCAATGCTGGTCGAGATCACCGGCAAAAAAGCCCATCACCTTAAGGAATTTATCCAAATGCTCAAGCAGATCGACGAAAGCTCGATCTTTTACCATGTTCACCGGGTGTTCCGCGAATACAGTTTCGCGCCCGGCCAGTATTCCAATGATTTTGCCCGCTGGGTAGCTGAGGACCTGGAAGAAGGCACCCTGGCTGAACAGCTGGCCTCGATCAACCTGCGGGATTATACTGATATCAATTCGCTGCGCGCCAAACTGGTTGATCTGGTGGAGAACTATCTGATGAACGCGGTTGAGATCCGCCGGGCGCCGGCCGGCCGCGAGTTTTATTTCCTGCGCAGCCTGGAAGTGATCATCCCAACCTCTCATACAGTCTGGACGCTCAAAGAATTTTGCGACGCGCTGAACCGCGTGGGCATGCGGTCCCTTTACTATCATTTTTTTGACGCCCGGCTGCGGCTGGGGCACAAGACCAATGATTTTTCCAACTGGATCAGGACCAGCCTGGACAATGAAGAGCTGGCCCAAAAGATCGATGAGATCGACCCCTATTTCATGACCATGGACCAGCTAAAAGAAAAGATCATCAGCCTTTGCTGCGAAATAAAAGAGCCGTCCGTCCCTTCTCTGGCCACTTTATTCGTGCGGCTGGCAAAGCAATTTATGGGGAAGAAAAAATGGCCAAGATAAAATTAAGCGATTACGCCAAGGTAGCCAGACCGCAAAACATCGATGAGATCATGCTGCTGGCAGAACGCCTGCAGGGCAAAACCATCAAAATGGTCAATTCCACCAACACCGGCGGCGGCGTGGCTGAAATGCTGCACCGCATCATTCCCCTCTACAACGACCTGGGGCTCAAGGTCAAATGGGACGTGATCAAAGGCAATAACGCCTTTTTTAACACTACCAAGGCCTTTCACAATGCCCTGCACGGCAAAAAAGAAGAGATCACCCAGGCCATGCTCGACGCGTATGTCGAGACCAATGAAGATAACTCCAAGGAGCTGACCTTTGAGGAAGACTATATCGTGATCCACGATCCCCAGCCAGCTGCCCTGATCAACCTTAAGGATAAGACCAAGGGCAAATGGATCTGGCGCTGCCACATCGATACCTCCCACCCCGATCCCCGGGTCTGGGATTTTCTTAACAAGTATGTCAGCCGCTACGACGCTTCGATCTTTTCCGCGCCCAGTTTTGCCAAGGAGCTGCCTATACCGCAGTACCTGATCTATCCCTCGATCGATCCTTTTGCCGACAAGAACCGCGAACTAAGCCAGTCGGAGATCAACGACGTGCTTAGAAAATATCAGATCCCCACTGACAAGCCGATCATTACCCAGGTATCGCGTTTTGATTATCTCAAGGACCCCCTCGGCATCTTTGAAACCTACAAACTGGTCAGGAAGCATGTTAATTGCCGTTTTGTTTATGCCGGCGGAACAGCCAGCGATGACCCTGAAGGCACCCAAGTGCTGCATGAGCTTCAGGAAAGGGCGGCTAATGAGCCTGATTTCCACATCCTGCTCCTGCCGAATTTTGCCGATGTCGCAGTCAACGCGCTGCAGCGCGCCTCTACCATTGTCATGCAAAAATCCCTGCGCGAAGGTTTTGGCCTGACCGTGACTGAAGCGCTCTGGAAAGCAAAACCAGTGGTGGCCAGCGCTGTGGGCGGCATCCCGCTCCAGGTCATACCTAATTTTACCGGCGTGCTGGTCCATTCGGCTGAAGGCGCGGCATACCAGATCAGATATTTGCTTAACAACCCAGCGGTGATGAAAAAACTGGGAGAATACGGGCGCGAGCATGTGCGGGAAAAATTTCTGATGACGCGGACACTGCGCAATTACCTGCTGCTCTTCCTCTCCCTCCAGCATCCTGGTGAAGGCCTGATCAAGCTTTAATCTTTTGCCTCCTGACTGAAATTTCTCAACAACTTAAAGGATAATATCTTAGGAGGGAATTGTTGTGTTAATTGCCCCTATAGCTTTATTTTCGCAGATAGCTGCCGGCTCTGCCAAGCCAGCCTCAACACCTGCCCCGGAACCTATTGTGCTCACGGAAAACAGCAGCAACAATATTGATTATACGATCATTAGTTTCGATCCAGCCAGAACAGATTTTGGAATCACCTTTCCTCAAGACACGGTTTGCGAAGAAGGCGTTCTGGTTTTCAACGGCGGTTTTTATGATGAAAACCGCAACCCGGAAGGACTGCTTATTTCCCAGGGCCAAGAGTTAGCTCCCTTATCCACAAAAGAGGTAATGTCCGGCATTTTGAGCATTAAAGACGGCCAAGTTAGTATTGTTAGAACAAGTGATTATTTACCCCGACCAGATGAAGATTTTGTTTTGCAATGCGGCCCTTTGATCATTGAACCAGGCGGCAGGCGCGGCATTCGCGGCAATGCCATGGCGGCAGAAAGAACAATCCTGGCAATTGATAAGGCTGGCCGCGCATATATTATTGTAATCAAAACCCCGATTAGCCTGTTTGACGCGCAAGAATTGCTGCTGAAAAGGGTTCCAAATATTGATGCCGCGCTTAATTTAGACGGCGGCCCTTCCTCCTTCTATTATTACAACCAGGATGATCAAGATTTTTCCTTTGGTTCCGCCAATTATCCAGCCTATTTCATTAATGTAACTCCTTCCCGCTAACCTGTCCAAAAACCTTAATTTGACGCAAGAAATCAACTAATAAGGCCGATAATATACATAGGAGATCACCTATGAGTGGCAACGACTATTTATCTGCAGTTTATACGCCAGCCTACACGCCCAACCAGGGTGTTTTTAACCCATGTCAGAATATGTGCTGTAATGAAAGTGAGGAAATTTCTGACCCGTATTTTGATGATCCTGCTGAAAACGCCCCGCCGGAAGACTTAAGCAATATTTCCCAATGGGAAAACAGCTCATTTAGCACTGGCAATGTTCGTTCAAGAATGGAATTTATTGTCTCTGCTTACAATCGCGCTCTGGAGAGAGGAGATGAAGGTTTTTCCCAGCGCTGTCAGATCCTAGCCATGGACGCAGCCTTATTCATTGAAAATAATGGCATGAACCGGGAATCCTTTGAAAGCTTGTTTACCCAGGTAGGCATCCATTTTCCCCGCAACCGGGGTCTTTCAGTTACGATCGGCCATGTTGCCGCCCTGCTGGTCCAGAACCCAAACGGCACTGCCCAGAAAATATACTCAAACCTAACTGACGATGAACATAACCATGAGTATGTTAATGCCCAGGTTCAACTGAGCGCTACACCCGCCAGTCTTGGCCACGGATTAACCAGCACCAAGCTCTTGATCCAGTCCAATGACAATGACTCTAAAGAATTTTCCGGCATACTGGTCAGGGTCTCCCCGGATTCCTCAGCCCAGGCTGGTTATCTGGTCCAGCACATGTCCGGGCCGGTCGCTGCCCAGCAAGGTTATATTGTTTTTGCTGCGGCAAATTATTCAATTAATGAAGATATCCCGGCGTCACTGGCGATCGTTAACGGCCAGCCGGCCAATCTTTACCAAAGCCCCACCATGGACGGCCTGGTGGTAATCGAGAATGGCCGACCCAGGATTGTCTCTGTTGATGACGTCGACGTTGGTGCAATAGTCGGGCAAACTTTAAGCAACAATGGGTCGCTTTTCCAGACAAACCTGCTGATCCACGGAGGTCAAAACATTGTGCCCGATGGCGCCAGCACGGAAACTGATGTGCGACGCGCCCTGGTTACTTTTCAGGATGGCAGTTATGGGATTGTTCAGATCAATGAGTATATTGATCTGTATGAATTTGCGGGGATGTTGTCCCAGATACCGGGGATTCGCGAAGCAGTTAATCTAGACACCGGCGGTTCAAATGTTGGCGGATTTGTTGACTCCAGTGGTACATACACACCATTCGGCGATGGTGACGAGGGTTTTCCGGATGATTTATCTTCAGCTACGTTCTTTTTCGTCAGGCCCAGCTTGCCCAATACCTGATCAATCCACTATCGTCATCTTGACCTTAGCCAGCAGCCTGCTCTCATCCCGGCCTATTATTGTGCCGATATAGATGGCATTGCCAGCTAAATAGCCCATATCAGTCATGCCGTTCCAGGTAACCTTATTAACCCCGGCTGAGCCGCCCTCTGTGCCGGCATCGCAGGTGAGCTTCTTGATGCGTTTACCAGTGGGGTCGATCAGATAGATATCAATATTAGCATCCATTGACAGCGTATACTGGATAGTAACTATTTTGTCCTTGGTAATACTGTAAGGGCTGGGATAGGTTAATGGCAGGCCAATCAGCCTCAACTCCCCGCCCATGACCTCAACAGCCGCCTGGGTAGAGGCTGCGGTAGCTGTGCCCAGCGCGCCAGAACTTGTGGCAGAGAACTCAAACGTATGGTCGCCTTCAGCCAGCGCGTCTTCAACCGTGTATTCCAGGGCAAAGGAACGGAGCTCTGCCGCGGCGGCAAATATTTTCTGGGACATATGCTGGGAAGACAGGGTCAGCGCTTTTTCAGTGGCTGTCCCTGGATCAACAGTGATCGCGTAACTGCTGATGTCGGAAGCCAGGCTATAAGGTTCATCAATTGAGATCTGCACCTTGATATCAGGCTGGGCAGCAACCACAAAGGGCCGATCCGGCCCATAAATTGCCGGCTGGTAAAGGCGGTTGCCAAACCAGACTTGAAATTGCGGGGGCAGTTCAGCTCCCGGCGCTCCGGGTCCTGCCCCGTAAGCCAGGACCAGATTGTTAACTTCCTCATAACCTACGCCGGAGATCGTGACATCAACCGGATCAGCGCCATAGCCGTCATTTCCTTGAATAATGGCGGCTTTATAGGTTGTGCCAACCTCAAGGCCCAGCGGCCAGATATACGGGGCATTAAGCATAAATTGATTGCCGGAGATCACGCCGGTTGAAAAATTAGTGTTGTAGGTAGCGTCATCTTTGTAAAACACAACAGTGCGGCTGTCAGCCATAATACTGTTGACATCATTGACTGTTCCCACGATCCAGTAAGTGAACGGACCAGGCGGTATGGTGGTTGCCTGGCTCATCACCGCTAGAGTAAAAACCAATATTAGGCTAAGGAACAGTTTTTTGATCATTTTATTGATTGCTTAAAGTAATACTCACCTGTGTGTCAACTGATACCTGGACCGCATCCCCTGCGCTCAAAGTAACATCAGTTAAAGCGTTGATGATGTCGGAAGTGTAATTGGGAGTGCCGTCAGCATCAAAAGTCGCGCCTTTGAGCGACATGCTTAATTCATCCCAGATACCGATGGCAGTGATCTTGGTGCCGGCTGCCTCGATCTGGTCTTTGAGAACTTGCAGGTTAGTGATCAGGGTGCCGTTAACGTAGGTCGAGTTGAACGGTATGATAACATCGTTGACACCGTAGCCGTTAGCTTGTTTGTATAAGGTAAGCTGCAACGACCAAGCCTGGGTGCCAGTGCCATCCCCAGCCGGAATTGTGAAGATCAGTTCATCACCCCATGAACCCGTACCTCGAACATTTGTCGCACGAGCGCGCGCTGCATAAGTATTGCCCATTATATAAAAGGGATTATTGGCGTCAGTTTCAGCAATACTACCTGAACTGTAAGTCTTGGTATCATTCCAATCTGGAGTATTGCCAGGAGCTTGATCGATCTCATATTCAATAGAGTCGTAAGGATACCAGGTATTGGCATCGCTTGGATCCTGCACGTAATCAATACCACCGGAATTTCCAGTATTGGTCGGAGAAACCACAAAAGAAGGCAAATAAGCAGCCGCATTATTATCATAGGTTAAGGCATAACTCCCTACGGAGAGGTTAACGCCTGCAGGAATTGATAATTTAAACTTACAGGTAATGGAAGTAACCTCCTGATCCTTTGCGCCATCTCCGGGATTTGAGGTAGTATATGCGCCCGAATGACCGAAATATTTATCATCGCCCACTCCATCCGGCCAAACCCTCAAGAAAATAGATTGATTATTATCCGAACCCCACATATATTCAAACTCACCAGCATCAACTTCAAAATAACCAATCGTTTCCTCAAACGCCAGTGTTTGTGCATTTAAGGCGCCACCAGCAAGGGGGATATTTCTGCTACCCTTGATAACTTGAACCTTAGAGTTGCCGCCTTCAGCAATGATATTGCTGTCCTTATCCTTGGCAAAGTAAGGATCCCGTAGGTGAAAATAAATACCAGTTGCCAGCACGGGCGTTTGCAGCGCTAAGAGCAGCACAAGGAAGCCAACCAGCCACCTCCATTTCCCAAATAATTTATTTATCATAATTACTCACTCCTTTTTAATAGGCTTACCATGGATATGGATTTAAAATCCAATTATACCCTGTGCTTTGATTAGCACTGCCTTTTCGATAGGTATAACCCCAACCTGGGACAAAATCAAAAGTTGTTACTTCATCCAGTGGCAACCAATACGGTGCATTGGGATTATCACTTAGGTACATTGCGACCCAGCCGGTACCCGTCCATTTATAAATCTGGTCAGCAGAACCTGGAGTATTGTTTGGAAACGCACCAGACACTTTGAACCCCGCATCATCTAAAGTGAAAAATATTGGGAAAGGATGGGCAAAGATAGTATATTGATTAACCGCTAACATTTCATAATCATCATCAATAGCAAACTGATTATGTTTCACGTCTCCAACGATGGTTACTACAGAATCAGCTTGGTTTGCTCTTTCCGGAATACGTAAAAGAAAACCCTCGCCGAAAGTAAAATTAAAAGTATTTCCAGAGCTTATCTGCCAGCCATCGGCCGCTGATTTATAATAGAGCGCATTCCAGCCAGAGCCGTGCCATTGCATGACCTGATCGGCTTGCCCAGGTGTATTACTCGCCACAAGTTGCTCTCCAATGACATCAAACCAATTATTACTCGCCTGCTCCAAGGGCAGAGAAAATCTGGTGTATTTAGTGCTTGAAGCGCTCTTGAAAATAGGCATATCAAACTTCCCAACTGCCCAGGCAGCCATAAGATAAGTTACGCCCTGACCAAAATCAGGGTGTTG
>JAHIZU010000161.1 GCA_018814265.1 Candidatus Margulisiibacteriota bacterium
GCTTTTATTTTTCAGCCATTTTTTCACTTCTGTCATCGCGGGCGCGCTGGCATTCTTTCTCATCTTTTTGTTTGGCCAAGCACAGCTCAAACAACGAGTTGTTGTTTTTTTAAAAACCTACGCTCTAACTTTTCTTTTAACGGCCTGGTGGGTAATTCCTTTGATCGCCAAGCGCGCCTATTCAGTGGAATTTGGCGGCGACTGGGATGTGACCCTCTGGAAAACGTTCCCGCTCTACACCCTTGGTTTTTTTCTTCCCGCTTTATTCGCGATCGGGTGGGGTTTCATTAAAAAAAGAAAGAATTTCATCTTTGTTTTCTTATTGCTTATTTTATCCACGCTCGCTTTTTACACGGGCGGAAAAATAAATGCCAGTTTTACCAATATCCGTTTCTGGCCTTTTATTTATTACTCCATAATGATCCTGGCCTCAATTGGGATCGGGTACCTGTTTGAAGAGTTTAAGGCTAAGGAAATTTTAGTGACGGTCCTGCTTATTTCGACCCTGATGATAATCGGGGCCTCAAAAAATAATGTTCGCGCCTGGGTAAAATGGAATTATGAAGGCCTGGAGGGCAAAGCAAATTACGCTACTTTCCGTGACCTGGTTCTGCCGCTTGATAACACGCCCGGCCGCCTGGCTAATGATCTGCACGAATATAATAACCATCTCGGCTCCAGCCGGGTCTTTGAAACCGTGCCCGCGCTGATAAACAAGGATATCCTGGAGGGCGGCATTGTGAATTCAGCTACCGGCTCGATGTTTTCCTACTACATCCAGGGCGAAACCTCAAAAAATCCCGCGGGTTTCCCGACCGTTGTCAACCCCGCTTCTTTCAATATGGAAAACGGGACCAAGCATCTTAAACTTGCCAATGTAAAGCATTTTATCGCTTACTGGGAGAGAACCCGCCAGGCTTTAGCCAACCACCCGGAATGGAAACTGCTTAAGTCTGTTGGCGCCTACCAACTCTTTGAGCTGACCAGCAATCCGGGAAATTATGTTTACATACCCAAGAAAAAACCCCTGGCCGTCAGGACAAAACATTGGAAAGAAAACGCCATGGAATGGCTTTACACCATTAAAGCTCTTGATATGCCATTTATTCTGCTGAAAGGGCGCGAAGCTGCAATTCCCGATTCAACAGCCGTGCTATCCGAAGAAGAATACTTAAGTTTCCTTTCCAGCCTGTCTCAGGATACCGAAGAAATCCCAATTTGGCTCTCGCTTGGCCCTTATTACTTCCGTCCAGGTCTTGCAAACGAACTGGCTGTTGAGCTTGAAATGGTTAAACTGGATGAGCTGAACCCCCAAGCCGGCTATAAACAATTTGGCCGAAAATGGAAGGCGATCCTGCGCCGGGGGCCAATTTTCGTTGACAGCCTCTATCAGCCCAAACAAAATTTTATCAGCTACAATTACACCAATATCATTTCGGAAAAAGACCAGCCTGCCCTGCTCCTCTATTGCAATGATGATCATGCCAGAATATATTTAAATGGCAAGTTAATAGTTAAAACATCAATTACCGGCCTGAACAATTTTCGGACTAAAGAAATCACGCTTAAAAAAGGCAGCAACGCCCTGTTATACAAGCTGGAACAGGGTGTGGGCGGAGCCTTTTTTCAGGCAAAAATAACCGACCTTAAGCAGCGTCCCCTGGATAATGTAAGATACTCGATTTCACCAACCACCCCTGATCTCCAGACAATAGATTCCAGCTCTTTATCTTCTCAAGCAATTCAAGAAGAAGAAATCAGTAACCAGCGAATACGATTCAGGACTAAAGCACTGCATCAGCCCCACATCATTAAATTTTCATATTTTCCAAACTGGAAAGTATCAGGCGCCAAACGCATCTATCATGTCACGCCCAACTTTATGTTGGTCTATCCCGAAGAGGAAGAAGTGATCCTTTATTATAGCTCTCTTTTGCCCGATATCCTGGGAAGATTACTAACCGCCCTGGGCGCCTTCATTTTCCTGGGAGCGGGAATCGTTCAAATTATTAAAAGAAATGAAAATTAAATTCTTAAAATTTATTGACACATTCGCCGGAAAGATCCTCTGTCTTTTTCTGGGATATCTGGATTATTTATTTAATTGGACCACAAAAGAAGCCAGGGTGCCTGAGCAACCCCAAAGAATTTTGATCATTCGTCCGGGAGGCATGGGCGACTTCCTATATCTTTTGCCAACCTTAAAACTGCTCAAAGCGCGCTACCCTCAAGTACAAATTCATATTCTAGCGGAAAAAAGAAACCGGGCAGTTAAAGACTTGACCAATATTATCGACAAAATGCTTTGTTATGATAGCAATCCTTTTGCAACCCTGATAAGTCTACGCCAAGAAAAATATGACGTAGTAATTGACAGCGAACAATTTCATAATTTTTCTGCCTTATTCTCCTATCTGACAAGCGCCAAAGTCCGGATTGGGTTCAAGACCAATCCCTTCCGCAATCATCTTTATACGCATTTAATTGACTACACCTTGAGGGGATTTGAGGCAGTAGAATTTGCGCGTCTTCTCGAGCCGCTGGAAATAAAGACCAAGGAAGCTCCTCTAATAATGGGAATTCTTCACGATAAAATCCTGTCAACTCCCCTGCCAACAGAGCTTACTGATCTTAAAGCCAGGCACAGTTCCATTATACTAATCGCTCCCCAAGGCACGGATAAATACCGTTTCTGGGCACCAGAAAAGTACCAGCAAGTCATTAAGGCCTTGGTTAGGAACCCGCAACAAGCTGTTGCAATCATTGGCAGCAAAAGTGAACGCAAATTTACTGAAAAAATCATTCGCGGCTTGCCTGATCGAAAAGATCAAATAATTTCCCTGGTTGGCAAAACATCGTTTTTAGAGTTGGGCCGGATAATCACCGAGAGCGCCCTCTTTGTGGGCTGCGATTCAGGCAGCGCAATCCTGACCAGTATGTTAGGAGCGAAAAGCCTTGTGCTTTTTGGCTCAACTGATGAAAAGAAATGGGGCTTGGAAAACTCTGAACACGTAATTGTAAAAAAAGAAATGGCCTGCGCCCCTTGTTACATGCTGGGGAGCCATAAGTATTGCAAGAGGATAGACTGCATGGAGAAAATAAGCCCTGCAGATGTTATTTCAGCTATTAACCAACTGGGTTTTAATTAAGTGGTCACCGGATAGACAGTTTATACTTCCACAAATAATAGAACCCCAGCAGGATGATGGGGATAAAAGACAGACCGTGAAAAACTAACGCCGCGCTCAAGGCTGTTTCCCGCGGCAGGTTAAAGATCATTAACCCATAAACCATCCCCGCCTCAAAAGTACCCACAAACCCTGGCGAAGACGGGAGCATAACGGCAAAGGTCAAAAGCACTAAGATAAACATCGCAGCTAGATAAGAAATCTGATAACCAAAAGCCAGCACTATCAGATATATTCCTAGCGCCGTCACTATCCAGATTAAAAATGAATAAAAGATGATAATGAGAAGATGATGGCCTTTTTCCGCGATCTTGAACCCTTGGGCTAAAGATCCGACCACACTTAAAAACCGTTGTTGGGCCCGTTCCGGTAAAAAGCGAAAAACAAAGCCAAAAAGTTTTAAGACCAGTTCCTTTTTATAGATAAATAATATAATGACCGCAATAATAAGAAGATAAAGCACCAGAGCTGACCAGGCAGCCGCAATTAAAGCCCCCCGGATAGGAATTTCAATCCAGAAAAGGATTAGAACCAGGATCACCAGAATAGAAAGCCCGTCAAAAAGGCGTTCAACTATTATGGTGGCAAAAGAAGCCGCCCGGCTTATTCCTTCCCGCCGGCCAATGACATGAGCCCGGACAAATTCCCCCATCCGCGCGGGTAAAAGACTGTTCGCCATATAGCCTATGACCGTAGCAATAAACAAACTGGCAGCCGGGATATCTTTCAGCGGCCTGATTATCCAGCGCCAGCGCAGAGCGCGCAAATAACAGCCCGCAAAAACAACAACAATTATGAGGAAGGCGTAATAATAATTGGCTTTTTGAAAAGCAGCCAGAAACTGGCTGAGATTGATCCTATAAAACAATAAGAATAATAAGGCCAGGCTTATTAGAATGCCGAGGAAAACACTAAAACGCTTCATAGCACATTACTTCTTTTTGATCTGGAGGAGGACAAAAACAACTAACAATATGGCGACCAGGACAACAATTAATATCCGGTAATCCCTGAAAAAATTACTTTCCACGATCTTGACCATTCCCGGCGAAATATTGGTCTGGTGGAACCCGTCTTTTTCATATTCAGTGATGGCAAAAACCTGATAGGTGCTGCCGTCCAGGGCGGAAAAATTCTCCAGCCCAAAGGTCACCGTCTTATTTGATTTGGGAGCCAGCCTGACCTTTTGGGCCTTGGTCGTAACTGTCAGTTCCCGGGGAACCACCAAAGAGGTTTCCGCAGCTATTTCAGAATCTGACAAATTCTTTAGGGTCAGCTTTGTCTGGCCTGCCTGCCAAAAAGCAGCTGTCTGCAACTTACCAATGATCTCCGCTGGCAAAGCTCCAGCCTGATAGGAAAATACGTTACAAGTCAGGGCTGAAAAAGGATATTGATTAGCGTCCGTGTAATGCATGACCAGGACCAGTGGATAGAGGCCAGGTTTCTGCATCTTCAATTTAAAGGTGGTGGCCGCCGTATAAGTCTGATTTATCCCAAGCTCAAGTTTTTTTTCAGCCAGGTATTTTTCTCCGCCCACCCGCAGCTCTGCCTGGACATTGTGGGCAGATTCATCCCCTTTATTGATCACCGTGACCAAAACCATCAAGTCATTTTTATCGACCTTGGTCGTTAGCGAGGTGTTTAAGCTAATATAAGAGGCAAAAGCAGCGCTGGAAAAAACAATCATTAACAAGTATAAAGAAATAATTTTTTTCATCCTGGCAAAACCACCTTTCTAAAGTCAGCCACCCGCAAATAAAGCTTTTCTAAAGATTTTAAAAGCGCCAGGCGGTTGGCCTTTAGCCTCTCATCCTCATGCATGACCAGCACCTTATCAAAAAAGCGCTCGATCGGCTCAGTTAACCTGGCTAAAGCCTGCAGGGCCTGTTGCCAATCTTCCTTGTTGATCGCCTCCCCAACCTCCCAATTGACCTTCATATAGAGAGAAAAAAGCTCCTTTTCCTCAGGCTCAACCAGATCTACCTCAACTGCCGCATCACGGGAAGAATTTTTGGCAATTCGAGATACCCGATCGGCTGAGCGCACAATGCCGGCAAACCAGGGCTTATCAACTACCTGGTTAAGGATTTCAGCTTTAACCGAGCAGTCAAGAATATCATTGCAGTCAAAAAGTACCGCGTCAATAATGTCATAGCGGATGCCTTGATCTGAAAACATCGGCTTTAGCCGGTTGGCAATGAATTCCAGGATCTGTTTTTTGATCTTGGGAAAATCCTGATAACTAGTATCTCCCTTTTCAAACATAAAAGAAAGAAAAACCGGTTCATAAAGTTTATAACTGTGCTCGATCATCTCGTCTAAGAGCAGATCAATACTTTTGGCAACCATGATCCGGATGATCCCATTGACCGCCCGCCGCAAGCCATAAGGATCAACTGAGCCGGTCGGGATCGCGCCGATGCTAAAAGAGCCGACCAGCGAGTCAAGCCTATCGGCCAAAGCCACAATTGTCCCCTCAAGCGATTTTGGCAGCTGGTCCTCAGCATGACGCGGCAGATAATGCTCAAAGATCCCCTGGGCCACGCGGGCGTCCTCGCCGGAAAGCAAGGCATACTCCCGACCCATAATTCCCTGTAGTTCAGGAAACTCATACACCATCTTGGTGGTCAGATCAGCCTTGCAAAGCTGGGCAATGCGACGCACGGTCTGCAATCCCGCCTCATCCAGGCCCAAACGTTTGCCAAACAATTCAGACAGCTTGGCTATCCGCTCAACCTTATGAGCAAGTGTGCCAAGCTTTTTGAAAAAACCGACCTTTTCCAGGTCCGCCCGCCGGACATCCAGCGGCAGTTTCTTATCTTCTTCAAAAAAGAATTTAGCGTCAGCCAGCCGCGCGGAAAGGACCTTTTGGTTCCCTGCCACCACCCCGGCATTTTTACAGCCGTCGGTAACTACCACAAACTTCTCCGTCAGCTTGCCCTTGCTATCCAATAATGGAAAATACTTCTGGTTCTTTTTCATTGAGGTAATCAAAACATCCTGCGGAATACTTAGAAACGATTTATCAAGCTTGCCAACATAGGGAATGGGATTTTCAACTAAATAAGTCACTTCTTCTAACAGATCTTCTTCA
>JAHIZU010000018.1 GCA_018814265.1 Candidatus Margulisiibacteriota bacterium
CCGGCAGAGTACCGGTTTTCAGGTATTCGTTGATCTGCTCAAAGATCCAGGGTTTACCCATTGAGCCGCGGGCCACCAGCACCCCGTCACACCCGGTCTCATCAAACATCTTTTTGGCCAACTCCGGAGAAAGAACATCGCCGGAGCCAAAGACCGGGATACTGACCGCGTCTTTAACCGCTTTGATAGCCGCATAATCCACCTTGCCATGATAAAGCTGTTTTTGCGTGCGGCCGTGGACAAACAAAGCCGCTGCCCCGGCCTTTTGGAGATCCTTTGACATGGCTGACAATTTTTTCAGATCAACCTTGAGATAGCCTGCCCGCATCTTGACTGTGACAGGCAGATCAAGATTAGAGGCGAGTTTTTCAACAATCGCATAAAGACCTTTAGGCTCAGACATTAAATAAGCGCCAGCCTTTTTTTTGAGCACCTTTTTGACCGGACAGGCCGCGTTTATGTCCAGAAAGGCAGGTTTAATATCCTGCAGCAGACGTTTTGCGGCCTCAAGCATCATGTCCGGATCTGCGCCCAGCAGCTGCGCGGCAATAGGCTGGTCATCTGGATGGAGCATGAACAGGTCTTTGTTCTTACCCTGCGCCCGGATAATGGAATTAACATCTGCCATCTCGTAAAAGGCCATGCCCGCGCCGTACTCGCGGCAGATCAGGCGATAAGACAGGTCAGCACAACCAGCTAAAGGGGCGAGAAAAACATTGGTATCAATTTTAGCAGAACCGATCTTAATCATTAATAGCAAGTGATATTAAAAAGCCTACTGTTTTTTTAAGGCCTTCAGGAAAATAATGGCCACCGGAATGAGGATTGTCAGGTTCAGCCAAGCCGGAGCATAAGCGCCTGATCTAAAGCCGTCAAAGATCAAAGCCGCCAGGCCAAGAGCGTAGACCAACACAAAGAAAGGCTTGATCTCTACCCGGGGTTTGAAAACATAATAAAGCTGGTACAACCAGGCCACCAAGATCAAACCCAAACCGATTATTGCCATATTTTCCCCTCCTTGAAAGAAGTTATTCTATCACTTTTTCGCACATTTTACCATGGAGTGAAATCATTGGGAACAAGCAACGAAATAGTAGCTGTACAGCAAATCTTGTTGGGGTAAAAACCATGAGAGTCTATAGCAGACTAACACAAATAAAAAGAGCCATTCAGCAGGCAGAAAGTCAAATAAGGGACAGCAGCCACCAGCCAAGGACCTGGCCGGGCAGCTGGAGCAGCTTCGCCACCCAGGGGATTCGTAAGCCCAGTTACGGGGCAACCCCGCCAGAGCTGCTGCTTCGCTGCTTAATAGATATTGACCTGGCTGAGCATACGATACTTAGGCCAGACCTCCATTTTGTTGATCTTGGCTCAGGCCTGGGCATGGCTTCTTTTACTGCTGCGCAATATTTTTCCCGCGTTACCGGGTTTGAATTTGATCCCTATCTCTCCCTCGCCGCAGAACGCATCCGCCAGCACTTCGGCATACAAAATGTCAGTTTTAGGCTGGAGGATTTTATTGCTGCCGACCTCACGGGATTTGACGTGACCTACTTCTATTACCCTTTTGTTGAAAGGTTCGCGGAGATAATGGGAGCAAAATTACAAGAGCTGACGCCGGGAACAGTGGTGATCTCGCACAGCCTTGGCGGCCCCAGGCTGTTTCCTCCCCAGGACTTTCGAAGTATCTACCCGCGCCAGCAAGTATATTCAGATGGCCAGGTCATGCCAAATTTTTTTGCTTATGTGAGGCAGTAGAAAGGCTTATCATCGAACTGGTCTTATTGGCTATACTCGATCCGCAGCACCGGAGGATTATCGCCGTTTTCCTTGCTCAAAATAACCACCGTGCCGTCTTCTGACCCCTCTTGAACAATGGCTAAACCATTATTAATGGTAGCCCCTGTGTGCCAGGCCGCTACCAGGTCATTCAAGGCTGTGCTGGTCAAGTTGTTATAAATGCCAGAGGTAAACGAACCCGCCATTAAATAAGATCCCTGCGTTGGCCTGGACTCCCAGGTAGTATTGTTGTCAAATGAGCTGTCCAGCTTTTTTACTTGCAGTGAAGAGCTGCCCGCGCTGCTGGGATAAACCTTTATAGTGGCAGCCTCAACTGACGCCCCAGGAGGCAAAGAACTAAGAGAAAATTTAAGGTATGTTTGAAATTCCTTGCCAGTCGCGTTAACATACCCTGCCTTAAGCGACGTATCAGTGCCATGGGTAACACTGGGGTTTGCTTCATCAACATAGGTATCGGTTTCTACGGTTATCTCTGTCACAAATCCTTCGACAGTAACATAAGCATAGACCGTGATCTCTGAGGAGGTACAGCTGATCCTGGCGGTCCCTTCGGCAACCGCTTCCAGAGTAGTTGTTACCCCATTTGAGGTCAGGGTGCCGATCGCATCCCCGGTCATCGCCCAGCTTGGATTAATAGACATACTTTCTCCGCTGCTTGATTCGCCAGCTGCGGTAAAGACCTGCGAATCACTCACTCGCAGGGTTGCGTTGCTGGGAGAAATTTCTATTGTCGCCAGTAACGTGCCGGCTTCTGCTGTTACTGTAATGCTGGCTGAGGCACTCTTGCCCTCATAGGTTGCAGTGATCGTCCCTGTCCCTTCAGCCGAAGCAGTGAATAACCCGGAATATCCCACCTTGGCCAAGGACCCGATAGTCGCAGTTACGCTCCAGGTTGGGGAAATTGCTCCAGTGGTAGCATCAGTATAAACAGCATAGGCAGTAAAGGTCTTAGTAGCGCCAACTTCTACGCTGGCAGACGACGGCGAAACACTGATGCTGGCGACCGTTTTAACAGAATCTTCAGGCAGGTCACCGCAGCTGAACAACAACAATGATCCTAAAGCAACTATTATAATAGCTAATGAAAACAGCAAACCCCTTTTCATATTTTTTTGCATCGCGGGTAAATAATAGCACTGTCAAAGGGAATTGACAATCACTTCCATGCGTTTCCTATGCTTCGGAGC
>JAHIZU010000162.1 GCA_018814265.1 Candidatus Margulisiibacteriota bacterium
ATGTCAAATAATTTCAACTAAAATGAATATCTCAGGCCAAGTCCAACAACCTCAGAAAGAGGTGGAACAGGCACAGAGAATTGGGACAGCCCGCTGGGAACATTATAGGATCGATAGAAGGCGCCTGCCCCGACCCTGGAAGAGAATTCGTAATTCAAACCTATTTGCCAGAGCCAATAAGTCCCCGCGTAAGCTGCTCCATAGTTAAAACTCCCATCAGTCACATAATCGCTCGAGAATTGAGCCGAGAGATCCTGGTTGAGCTGTTGCTCGATCCTTACCCCAAAGTCAGCTGTGCCATCCAGGACCAGGCGGTTAAAATTGTTCAGATCAATAAATTCGTATTCATTCAAATTGCTCTGGCGGTAGCGGCTGCCCACCTTATCAAACCTAAAAACGATCTTAGTCCCTGTACGCCAGGGATCAAGGACCTTTTTCACTACCTTGACGTACAGGCCGCTGCTGCCCGCCTGAAAATCTCCCGCGCCAACCAGCACGTAAATCAACAAGTGTTTATTCAACATGTAGTTTAATCCCGCCTCAGCTAAAATGTCCCTGGCGCCATCTATTACAAACACATAGCGCGGCTGAAAAAAAAGCGCCATTTGGCCATACTTATATTTAAGTTTGCCTGTCAGCTCATGCACGGAAACTTTCCCGGAACTCGCCTGCTGCCTGGCTATATAGCCGCCTGACCAACTCAATTTATTGATCTTGGAAGAAGTGGTGATGGCTGTTTTCGGCCGCCGATAAACAAGATTATTCTCGCTGGGGAAAAAGCCGTTTGACTCAGTGTGCCGCACATCGCCTGGGCCAAAAGTTACGCTATAATCCAGACCGCCAAGCTTGAATTCCCCTTCCATATCCAACTGCTCAGTTGTCAGGCTTCGCGCCGCAGCATTATTAAAACCAGCGTCAAGCGTGTCCAGCCCGACTTTGAAGCTGGAATCCCCAGCAAAATTCCTGACCAGGTTTAATCTTAAGCGGTAATCCAGCTTCCCGCCGCGAGGCGTCAGAGTGGAACCCATTGCCTGAGAGCTCAGGCTGCCAAAAAATTGGGTTGCCCGCGCTGTTTTCTCTCGTTGATATTTGATCAGCGCTGTTTCAGCCCGCAATTCCTCAATTAATTTTTCATCTTTGCTCCGCCGCAAATTATAATACTTGGCAAATTTGGACAGGAAAGCGGCGATCTCATACCGGGAAATATCCTTTTTACCGCGGAAGGTGCCATCAGGATAACCGCTGGTCACGCCCATCCTGACCAGCTCATAGACCGCTGACGATGCCCAGTGACCTTCAGGCACATCTTTTAAATAAACTTCCCCAGCCAGGGCTCCAGTGGCAAGCAGAGCAACCAGACTAAAGATAATTAAATATTTCACGCGCGATCTCCACTGCCGCCTGGGGGCGGCTAACCCGTTTGATGTTCTTCATTATTTCAGCAAACTCCAACGGCTGCTGCAGTTCTTTAACGATCTCAACTACCCGCTGGGGATCCTTGCTCACCCGACCGATATTCTCCCGCACCACGAATTCCACATTGCCTTCTTCCTGACCAGGCAGCCAGGAAGTGATAATGATCGGCAGTCCCATGGCCAGCGCCTCAGCAATCGTGCCCGGCCCGGCCTTGGTAATAATCAGATCAGATTCAGCCATCAGCTCATGCACCTGGTCAGTAAAGCCGTAAACCCGCAAGGGAAAGTTGAACTTTTTTATTTTACTCTTTAAATTAGTCTCCAATTTCTTGTTGCGGCCGGCGATCACGATCAACTGGACCTTAAGCTTTTCGCGGCTTAGCGCCTCAATAAGATCATACATCTTGCCGCCACCCTCGCCGCCGCCCATTAACAAGATAGTGAACAGCTTAGGCTTGAGCCGGTCCTTTTTTCGGGCTGCTTCTTTTTCCTCGTCCTTTAAAAAGAATTTAGGGTCGATTGGCATGCCGCAAACCTTGATCTTCTCTTCCGGCATGCCATATTTAATGGCTGCGGTCCTGGCCTCAGGCGTGGCCACGATCGCCCGATCAACTTCTGGTTTGATCCAGGCGCGATGCAGGGTTACTGGATCAGTGATCACCACCACAAAAGGGATCTTTAAGCCGCTTTGTTTGATCGCCTTAACTGTTAAATGATTGATCATGGGATGGACCGAAATAATTACCGCGGGTTTTTCCTCTTTGATCAGCTTGGTAAGTTCTTCAAGAATAAACGGCCCGGACATTTTCTCCAGGGCCTCTAGTTTTTTTTCGTCATCCAGCCAGTAATACAACCGGCCCCACATTTGCGGGGAATATTTAATAACCGGGCCGTAAAGCTTGGCAAAAACATTGAGAAAACCAGAACATTCAGCAAAAACATCGACCATTTTCTGGCTATATTTGCCTTTTTTTAAATGCTCCACCGCGTTGATAATAGCCGTGGCCGCGGAGCGATGTCCGCCGCCGGTATCAGAAAATAAATAGAGGATTTTCTTTTTCATTATTTTTTCAAGGAGCCTGAGAATGAACTTCTCGGCTCCTTATATTCATTAATTCATATGGAACCGAGACGTTTAGTCTCAGGTTCCATAAACTTATTTGCCCTTACTCCACTTAAACGTCAGCTTGAGCCCTTTTTTAATGCTGGTTTTCGGCTTCCAGTCAAGTTCTTTTTTGATCTTCTTGCCGTTAAGCACACTGCGGAATAGTTCGCCTGTTCTGGCTGGCGCATAAACAGCTGCCTTGTCAAACTTAGCCGCTTGTTTCAAATAAGCGTACAGCTCATTGACCGAGGTCCCTTTTGCCGTACCAATGTTGTAGACCTGGTTATCGCCTTTATCCAGGATTAACAAGTTAGCTTGAGCCACATCGCCAACATACACATAATCCCGCAGCTGTTTGCCGTCCCCATAGATCGTTGCCTGCTCACCTTTTAATATTTTCCCGCAAAAGATCGCGATCACCCCGGCCTCACCCAAGGGATCCTGGCGCGGGCCGTAAACATTGCCGTAGCGCAGTACGGTATAGTTCAATCCATAATTGACCTTATATGAATAAATATACATTTCAACCGCCCGTTTGGTAATGGCATATGGGGAAATGGGCTCTTGCGGATGATCTTCAGCTGCCCCGCTCTTTTTAGCCACCTCGCCATACAGCGCCCCGCCGGTTGAAGAAAAGATGATTTTTTTAATTTTAGATTTAACCGCTGCATCAAGAAGGTTTAAGGTGCCGATCTCGTTAACTTCAGCGTTGTAAACCGGATCAGCCACTGATTTGCGAACATCGATCTGGGCCGCATGGTGATTAATGATCTCCGGGGAAAATTCGCTGACAGCTTGAGCAAGTTTTTCTTTATCTCTAATGTCAACTTCGTAGAATTTGGCTTGGGGGTTAAGATTGGCTTTTTTTCCGGTGGTTAGATTATCAAGGACAGCCACTTCATGCCCTGCGGCAATATAAGCATCAACTATATTGGAGCCGATAAAACCAG
>JAHIZU010000163.1 GCA_018814265.1 Candidatus Margulisiibacteriota bacterium
AGTTGAGACAGCCCTAGGTTTGGTCGATAAGGTTGACGCGATCATTAATTTTGCCGCGGAGAGCCATGTTGACCGGTCGATCCTTTCTGGTGGTGATTTTGTCCAGACAGATGTTTTTGGCACCTATGTTTTGCTCGAAGCGGTAAAAAAACATCAGATAGGCCGTTATATCCATATTTCTACTGATGAAGTCTACGGCAGTATAGAAAAGGGCTCATTTACTGAAGAGTCACCGTTAAAGCCTAATTCTCCTTATGCAGCTTCAAAAGCTGGCGGAGATCTTCAGGTCAGGGCTTACCATAAGACGCATAGATTGCCGGTTATTATTACTCGCTCCTCAAACAATTATGGCCCTTATCATTATCCGGAAAAGATCATTCCTTTATTTATTACAAACGCTATCCAAAACAAGAAGGTTCCTCTTTATGGTGACGGCAAGAATGTGCGCGATTGGCTTTATGTCGAGGATAATTGTGTTGGGATCGACACTGTTTTAAGGAAAGGCAAAATAGGCGAAATTTACAACATCGGCGGCGAAAATGAAGTGACCAACATTGAACTGACCAAATTGATCTTGAAGAAATTGGGTAAGCCCGAGAGCTTGATCGAACCTGTCAAGGACAGGCCAGGGCATGATCGGCGCTATTCTATTGATTGTTCTAAATTAAAAAAACTTGGCTGGAAACAGAAAACTGATTTTGAAGCTGGCATCAAGAGAACGGTTGCCTGGTATTTGCAGCATCAAGACTGGTGGAAAAACATCAAAGAGAAACAAGCTGATTTCAAAAAATTCTATAAAGATTGGTACTCTAAATAACCCCTCAGCCCTCTTGACAATTTAGCTTGGTCAGTTATAATGTTCATGCGTTGAACAATGCTTGAACATCAGTCATGGTTAATGAGAATGAACATAAAATTGTTGATGTTATCTCTAGGGAAAGTAAGTTAACCCAGAGGGAACTTTCAAAGAAAACCAAGCTTTCTCTTGGGGCTGTGAACATAATCCTCAAACGCCTTGTCAAGCGAGGTATCATCAAGGCAAAAAATCTTAATCCTAGAAAGGTTGAATATCTTATTACTCCCAAAGGTTTCTCCGAAAAGGCTAAAAAATCCCATAACTATGTTCTAAAAACCGTTAATTTGGTTAAGGCCGTGCGTGAGGAGATCGCTAAGATTGTATTGGACGAGTATAATAAGGGCCAGAAACGCTTTGTAATCCTGGGTAATGATGACCTGGCGGATATTGTTGAGTTGGCATTAAAAGGCTTTGATTATGAGCGGGTCAATGATATTGGTCAGATCAAAGACAGGAATTCTTTGGTTTTGACGGGTGGCAATAATCGTCGGATTTACGATACCCGTCACATTAATATTGCCGAGAGACTTGGCAAAATCTATTGGGGAGTCGATTGATGAATAACGCTCAGAAGGTTTTAGGTAATTTCCTGTCATTATTCACCTCTGAGGCGGTGACAAAGCTATTCACCTTTGCAGTAGTTATTTATTTAGCCAGGGTTTTAGAACCAGCTGGTTTTGGAGAGCTAAGTTTTGCCATGGCGATATTTATGTATTTTTATATGTTCAGCACCTTGGGTCTTGATATTCTTGGCACACGAGAAATTGCCAAGGATAAGGACAATGTTTTTGAGTATGTTTGCGAGATAGGGTTGATTAAGATTTCTTTAAGTCTGGTTTCCTTTGCTTTACTGACAGGTTTTATTTTTATCTTTTTCCCTTCCAGTCAGATGCGTTGGTTAATCCTTTTTTATGGTTTGTCTCTTTTTCCTATGGCCTTGTTGTTTGAGTGGGTTTTTCAGGGTATTGAAAAGATGCATTTTATTGCTTTCTCTAGGCTGATTTCTAGTTTAGCTTATTTGCTAATGATCTTTTTTCTGGTTAAGAGTTATGGTCAGCTGTTGTATGTGCCGTTGCTTTATTTCGTTGCTAATTTACTGGCAGCAACCTTCTTGCTGTTGTTTTTATTCAGTATTTATCGGAAAATCAGTTTTAAAATTGATCTGTTAAACTTAAAAAAGACACTATTTTTTGCGCTTCCCATAGGTGTCTCTTTTGTCCTAGCTCAGGTCTATTACAGTTTTGATGTAGTTATGCTTGGTTTTATGAGAAACAGTGTTGAGATTGGTTATTATAATGCCGCTTTTAAGATCTATTTGTTTTTAGTCCTGTTTGCTGGAATTTATCATTCTGCCATGTTTCCCCGGATATCACGCTTATATCAAGAGAGTCCGGAAAAGCTCCCTGATATTTATACTCGCTCCAATAGAATCCTGGCGCTGGTAGCTGTCCCCTTAATGTTTGGGGCTATTTTGCTAGCTGGGAAAGGCATGCGTTTACTATATGGGGAAATTTATTCGCCGGGGATATTGGCGTTGCAGATATTGCTAGGTGGCATTGTGCTGCAGTATATCAATACTGGCTATCACCGCGGGCTCTTAGCCTGTGGCAAAGAACGCTGGTATTTTATCGGAGTGCTTGTTCCTGTGTCAGTTAATATTTTGTTAAACTTTATTTTTATCCCGTTATTTGGATTGTATGGCGCGGCTGTTGCTACTTTGTTGGGGGAAGTTTCCGCGCTGATAGTATCCTACATTGCATTTAACAGGATAGTTACAGCGCCTTTCCTGCCTCAGTTGGTAAGGCCTTTAATTGCCAGTTTGGTTATGGCCTTATGCCTGATTGCCGGGCTTAGGCTGGGATTGGGGCTTGCCTGGTTAGTTCTTCTGGGTGGAAGTGTTTACCTGATTGCTCTTGCTTTTGTCAAAGGTATTTTGTTGGAAGATTTGTTCTCTGTACGGGCAATACTTTTTAGTTCAAGAGAAGGGGCCTGAAATGAAGGTTTTGTTGGTTAATCCATATTTTGGCAACCTGGTTTATGCGCCAACACTTGGTCTGGCCTACCTGGCAACATATATTAAAGAACAGAGCGGGTGCGAGGTCGAGGTGCACGAACCGGTCAATAACTTCTTGAATGAACGCGAACTTTTGGAAAAAGTTAAGCAGGCTGATTATCTTGGCCTGGTCTGCTATACGGAATCACGTTTTCTGTGTTTTGACTTTGCAGAAAAAGCTAAAAAGGCAAATCCGCACTGTAAGATTGTTGTTGGCGGGACCCACGCGACGGTGCTGGATAAAGAAATCCTTAAACACTATCAGTTTATTGATTATGTTGTGAGAATGGAGGGCGAAACCGCCCTGCTGGCTGTTATCAAGGGCGAGCCTTTGGACCAGATCCCAAATCTAACCTGGCGATCAGGGGATAATATTGTCAGGAATCCTGATAAATGCCTGCGCGGAACGATTGACCAATTCCATATTGATTATTCCCTGATCTGG
>JAHIZU010000164.1 GCA_018814265.1 Candidatus Margulisiibacteriota bacterium
CAAAACATCTTGATATAAGATTTGATGAACAAGATAAAAGATTTGATAAAGTTGAAAATAGCTTAAATGCTCAGGCCAGCAAATTGCTTGAGCATGATAAGAAGTTTGATCAACTAGACGCCAAGATGGATGATAAATTTGGCCAGGTGTTAGGTGGATTAGATAAAGTTATGGGTGAGCTGGAGAAAGCCAGGGATGATCGAGTTCTGGCAAAAGCAAAAGATGCCTAACAGGATAGGCGCCTGGATAGAGTTGAAGCAGTTGTTGGCATTAAAAATTGTTGATTAAGTTGTAGGGTGGGATTAATTATGAGGAGGGGGAGGGGACAGAGGATGGGCCTAACACAAAAAATACCCCGCTATAGAAGAAAATATCTCGAAGAAAGACGCGCTTAACTATAAATTATCCCGGCAGTTGCCCTTTTAGTATCGATGTAAGCAATGTTGCCGTTGACGCATTTAAACCTTTTGTATTGATCGTGCCATCAGTATTGAACTGCAGCATTCTTCCCCGATGGTCTTTACCTAAAACCTTACCTAACTCAACCCCAAATTGGTCAAAGCTGTTAATGCCCCAAACAAAACCTTTAACCGCAGCGCGATGTTCTGTCCAGGCCAACAGCAAGCCTGCTGTAAATGGTGTTAACTCATTGAGCAACATTGAGCTGGAAGGCCGGTTTCCAGGAAAGTTTTTAGCCCTAACACTATTACTACTGCCAAAAGCTAAGGCATCAGGCTGGGCCAGAAAGTTTGTCATTAATTCACGATGATGGGAAACAGTTTCAGCAGTATCAGCGCCTAATTCATATTGCGGCCGGACAAACCCGATAAAGTCAGCTGGGATAACCTGGGTGCCTTGATGGATCAGCTGATAGAACGAATGCTGGCCATTAGTGCCAGGTTCGCCAAAAACAACTTCACCAGTCTCAAAATCAACATCTTGACCATTGATCAAGACCTGTTTGCCGTTACTCTCCATTTCAACCTGCTGGGTGTGAGCCGGCAGTTTAGCTAATCCTTGAGCATAGGGGAGTAAAGCCCTGGTTTGATGCCCTAAGAAGTTTATATTCCAGATATCTATCAAAGCTGACAGAACTGGGATGTTCTGCTCTAATGGCGCAGTGCGAAAATGATCATCCATCCAATGGGCGCCTTCGAGCACCTTTCTGAAGTTCTCAAAGCCTACATATAATGAAAGGGGTACTGCGCCAACCGCGGAAGTAGCGCTATAGCGGCCGCCAACCCAATCCCAGAAGCCAAACATGTTAGCTGTGTCAATGCCAAAATCCCTGACTAATTCCTCAGCAGTAGAAACAGCGATCATATGTTTTTTGATCGCGTCAGCATGGTTATTTAAACCATCTAGCAGCCATTGACGGGCTGTTTTAGCGTTCTGCATGGTCTCTGCTGTTGTAAAGGTCTTGGAAATAATAACCACCATTGTTTCTTCAGGGTTAAGGTCAGCTGTTTTTTCAGCAAAATCAGTAGCATCAACATTGGCTACAAACCGCAGGTTCATGCCTTCTTTGGCATATGATCCCATCGCGGTAGCCAGATATTCAGGTCCCAGATAGGAACCGCCAATACCAATGGCAACAATATTTTTGATCTTTTTACCAGTCACACCAGTGCGCTTGCCGGACAGCACTTCATTAGTAAATTTCTCGATCTGGGCCAGGACTTTATTAACTTCCGGCATAACATCTTTACCATCAACTTTAATCGGATCACCGGAAAGATTGCGCAGGGCCACATGCAAAACCGCGCGGCCTTCTGTTTAATTGATCTTTTCACCAGAGAACATAGATTCAATACTAGCAGGCAAGTCTCTTTCCTGAGCCAGATCAGTGAGGGCTTTCACAGTTTGTGCGTCAAGGCGCTGGCGGGAAAAATCATAAAAAACTTGGTCGGTCCTGACTGAAAGGTCCTGGGCGCGGGTCGGTTGCTGGGCAAATATCTGGCGCAAATGCTGCTGTTTAACCTGGGCCAACTGCGTTCTTAATTTCTGATAAGCTCTAACCTGTGTGAAGCCTGCGATACTTGGCATTTTTATTCCTCCAGATATATTCTTTCTGCTATTCTGATTTTCTGATGATCTGATCCTCTGACATTATACACCAGCTGCTTCAAATGTCGCAGCCACAATCGCTTTGGCTTCGGCCTGGATCGCTTCCAGGTGTTCCTGGCCGCGGAAGCTTTCGCCATAGATCTTGTAGATCTCTTCAGTTCCTGAAGGGCGGGCGGCAAACCAGCCATTCTCGGTCACGACTTTGAGCCCGCCGATCGCGGCGTTGTTGCCAGGAGCCTCAGTTAACTTAGCTAGAATAGTCTCCCCAGCTAATTGATCAGCAGTAACCTGATCAGGGGAAAGACCTTTTAAAATAGTTTTTTGTTCAACTGTGGCTGGAGCATCAATCCTGGCGTAAACAGGCTCACCAAACCTCGCTGTCAGATCCTGATAGTGCTGACCAGGATCACGCTGGGTTCTAGCTGTGATCTCAGCTGCTAGAAGATCCATGATGATACCATCTTTTTCAGTAACCCAAACCGTGCCATCTCTACGCAGAAATGAAGCTCCGGCAGATTCTTCTCCACCAAAACCATAAGAACCATTCAATAGGCCATCAACAAACCATTTAAAGCCAACAGGTACTTCAGAAAGCCTGCGGTCCAAAGATGCAGCAACACGATCGATCATGCTGCTGCTAACCAGAGTCTTACCAATGGCTGCATCTCGGCTCCAGCCGGTTCTGTTGGAGAACAGATAATTAATGGCAACCGCTAAGTAGTGGTTAGGGTTCATTAAACCAACACTTGGGGTGACAATCCCATGCCTGTCAAAGTCAGTGTCATTGCCAAAGGCAATATCAAATTTATCTTTTAAGCCGACCAAACTTGCCATAGCATAAGGTGATGAGCAGTCCATTCTGATCTTGCCGTCCTTATCAACCGTCATAAAGCTGAAAGTATGATCAACATTAGGATTAACGATCTCAAGGTTCAAACCATAGCGTTCTGCGATCGGCCCCCAATAACCAACACCAGCGCCGCCCATAGGGTCTGCGCCGATCCTAATGCCGGATTCTGCGATCTGTTTCATATCAATAACCTCACGCAGGCCTTCAACGTATGGGGTAACATAGTCGAAATCATGGGTGGTGGAAGCTTTTAGAGATCTTTCATAAGGCATTCGCCTTACATCTTTTAGATCATTAGCTATGATCTCATTGGCCCTGTTTTGGATCCAGCCGGTTGCATTAGTATCAGCTGGTCCGCCATTTGGGGGATTATACTTAAACCCACCATCACCCGGAGGGTTGTGCGACGGGGTAATGATCACACCGTCGGCCAGTCGGGTATCCCTGCCTTTATTGTGGGCTAAAATCGCGTGAGAAACCGCTGGTGTAGGGGTGTAACGTGTGTTATCACTCGCATTTTGGACCATTACATCAACACCGTTAGCAGCAAAAACCTCCAAAGCAGTCATTAATGCTGGTTCTGATAACGCGTGAGTATCCATACCGACAAAAAGCGGCCCAGTAATGTCATTAGCTTCCCTGTATTCGCAAATTGCCTGGGCAATTGAATAGATATGTGTTTCATTAAAAGAAGTATCTAAAGAAGATCCTCGGTGGCCTGAAGTACCAAAAGAAACCAATTGTTCACTGACTTGATGATTGGGCCTTAATCCGTAGTAGGCGTGTCTTAAACGTGCAACATTGATCAACATTTCTCTTGGGGCCGGTTTTCCTGCTAAAGCGTGTAGAGCCATTTTTCATTACCTCCCCGCCTGCCGGTAGGCAGGCTAAAAAAATACCCCTGAGCGAGTACCGATTTATCGTGTCCTTTTCAGGAAAATTTCACTTATTCTGCGAGTTTTTGATGATTTCGAGATCTCTAAGAAAGCTAGGAGAGAACATCTCAGGCCTGTTATCAATAAGTTTCTGAATTCCTCTTAATGCAAACCAGCCCATCCACTTTACCTCGCTATAATTTGGATAAACTCTCCCGGAATAGGCGGCAGTATAAAGAAAGGTCATTTCAAGATTCATAAACCTTCCATCTGCCCAATGGGATTCATATGGATAACACTGAACAAAACTATACGTCAATGGATCTAAGCCAGCTTCCTCTTTAGTTTCTTTATCTAATGTCCTTCTGATATCCTTATCCGCAATAGTCTGGCCAAGCATTTCCTCTTTTGCGCCAGCGTGGCCTGCTACTGATTGGGCAAGTTTGCCTGAGCTAAAATCCTTTTGACCTCGACACTGCACTAAAATATAGCGTTTGTCCGGTGAAAACATCAGCAAATGCACAGTAGGGTGCAGCATTCCTTCCTTATGCACCTCTCCACGTTCCCCAATTCCCAGAACTTTCAGAGAATTATCAACGATAGGCAGCCGGTCAGTTTCCGGAGAATAGCCCGCCTGGTAACCTGAAATATGCTGTTTCTTTGGTTTTACCATGGCCATCATGTTCTTAACCGCTATCTTAGCCCTTACATATAATGTAGTAGAACGTATTGCGTAAAGCATCTTAAATATTTATCGGTTGGTTCACAAACCAATTTCACCTTTTTAACAATAAATATTTGTGATATCATATGAGCAACTGTAAAAGGGAGATGATTTGAATGTCAGCTAAAAAGAAAGCTAAATCCCGGACAAAAAGACTTAATTCCATTGCAGTGATCACGCCTGGCGGCGACGCTCCAGGAATGAACACAGCCATCAGAGCGGTTGTACGGACAGCAATATACCATGGCCTCAAGGTCTGGGGCGTTGAAAAGGGCTGGTATGGCGCAATTAACGGCTTAATAAAAGAGATGGGACCGAAATCTGTCAGCGGCATTATAAACAAAGGC
>JAHIZU010000165.1 GCA_018814265.1 Candidatus Margulisiibacteriota bacterium
AAAGAAAAATTAAGACCGAAATACCCTCGGCTCTCGCCATTAGCAAAGGCCAGGCCAAGCTTGGGCACAAAACTTTCCCAGTAAGCACCCCCGCCTTCAAAGGTCAATTCATAGCCATAACTTGACAGGCTGGTATTCAGATAAGCATGCTCAAAAAACAATGTGCCATAAACATCACCAATGAAAAAGTTGGGATTCCATAAACCTCGTCTTATCCGCATGACTTGCTGGGTTAAATTAACATTAAATTGGTAGCCACTCCCAGTGCCGCCCCACCTGGGAAAACCCCTGGGATAAAAACCCTTACCAAAATCCTTAAACAGATTGGCGTAAAGATTTAGCATGCCGCTGTTAAATAAATAATTTTGGCTCAAAACAAGGTTCGTCCCATTGGCTTCAGGATCAAGCTGCCAGGAAAAAGTGGCATTGTACTTGGGAGCGGAGAAGCGCAAGCTGATCCCCGGATAAACAACTCCAAGAAAATATGTGGACAAGCTGAGCGAAACAGCTGACAAGCCTTTTCTGGATGAGCGATAAAGCGGATATGATGCAGCCAGATAATTAACTGTGCCCTGGGACATGTTCGCATAAGAAAGAGTCAAGGGCAAAAGCAGGCTTGAATCAAAATAAAAGTTTATTCCGCCATTTGATGAATAGTCGGCTAAATAACTGTTATAACCAATAGCATCTTCTCCAGCAAAAGGAGAAGGCCAAACCCTTTGAGTCGGCCACAAAAGATAGCTAAAATTACTTAATAAGGCACTGCCCTCTTTTATCTCAACTTCAGGCCAAGAGTCTTGTTCCTTAATAAGTTCTGGCCCAGGCAAGTCATACGACAGCAGGGTCGGCTCTGAGCCATAAACATAAGTCCCCTCATCGGCAATCCCAATAGAATACAAATTACCATTCAGCACAACCCCATCATCCGCATAGCTGCTTTTTGAGAGCGACCAGGCCCGACCTGAATTCAGATCAAGCTTATAAGAATTAACTTTGCCGCCGTATAAAGCCGTATAGCACAATTCATCGCCGCTGACCTTGATCTTATACTCGTGCCAGGGACTCGCCAGTATGGGCAATAACGACAAATCATTTAGATCGAAAAAAGAAATATTCCAGGAACTCAGCTGCTTCTTATTAGCCACAAGATACTTATCTTTATAAGGATATATCTGACCAATAAACTCATCCAGTTCCCCAAGCTTTTTCCTGCCGGTCTTTTCATCATATTCCCATATCTCAGAGCCATAAGAGCTTTTTCTTAATTTAACATAAACTATTCGGCCTGTTTTTTGTATCACAAAATCCACCAGCTCATCAGATAAGATTGCGCTGGTTTTCCCGGTTTTAAGATCATAAGCAGACAAAACCCCAATCACACCACGGCCAGCCATACCTAAGTTGGCATAACCGTCAGCCAGGTCTTTATGAAGATAATAGAGCTTATCCCCGGCTTTCACTGGATAATTGAGGGGATAAGTTAAAAATTGGTCCAGGATTTTTTCCTGGCGGGCCACCGGGTCATACTCAACCAGGCTGTAAACAGAATGGTAATTGAAAGCGCTATTAGCCTGCTGTTTTTGCTTATAATAATAAAGCTTGTTATCGTATTTGGTTAAAAAACTGGCCTGGCAAAGCTCTTCTACTAACCCGATCCTTTCCCCGCTGATCTGCCAATCAGCCCAACGCTGTTTTTCATAAGCTGCCCAATCAGTAAAAAGCTCGGGAAAAGTCTTGCCATAAACCTCCACTGCTGCCCGATCCAGCGCCAAGGCCGGAAAAAGGGCGCCTAAGTAACGTCCCCAAAAATACGAACCGTAAAGCTTAAAAAACTTAGCAAATTGTTCTTCGCCATAAGTTTTGGCCAGATAATCAAAAAAGACCCCGCCATAAACATAAAAATAACCCATTGGGTAACGCGCGTAAGCATAATTAGCCTGGGAAATAGACGGCAGATTATCAGCAACAGCTTTGCTGGCCACGATTGCTGAAAAATGACCTTGATTTAAGCGGCCTTCATACTGATCAATTTGCGATTCCCCGTAAACAGTGATCCCCTCAGCCATCCAAAAAGGGATCTGGACATTGGCAGAAAACCTATTGCCAAAAATTGTTGTGGCAAATTTACCTGAACCCGAGTTATTAAACGTTTGGTTAATATGAATGCTTTCATGGTAACCCACTCCTCTTAGCCAGTTGGAAGGCTGTAACTCAAAAAAGACATAAGACGGGTTAGTATAAATTAATATTTTATTATTAATAAAATCGGCAAAGGCATTGGAATAATTGCCAGTATCCTGAACAACTATTCTGGTTTTGAGCTTTTCCTGGTTGCCGGTAAGCTTTTGGATCCTAGGCAAATCTTGTTCAAAATAGTAAAGCGTTGCCTTTGCCTGCCATTCATAGCCCCGGGGATAAAAAACAATAAAATTATCTGTCTCATAAGTTTGCCAGTCAAAAATTGAGGCAAAAGCAGGCACAGACATTAAGCTGAGAAATATTGAAACACAGAAAAAAATATTCTTTATTTTCATT
>JAHIZU010000166.1 GCA_018814265.1 Candidatus Margulisiibacteriota bacterium
GTCAAGGGGGTAAGATAAAAAGATGTTCCGGGGACTTAAGTTGTAACTAGGTTCTGGCCATCCAGACCATGGCTGCTTGCAACTCTTGAATTTGCTGCCTAAGGCTGGCTTCATCACGCGGAATGCCATCGCCCTCAGTCAAATTCACCAGCATGGTTTCAGAGGCGTTTGAGCTTCTCCCGAACGGTCCGCTAGCCTCAACGCCTTGCAGCAATTCGATTTTTTCATGTTCAGCAGACTCTATTTGAGTCAGACTCACTCCACCGCTCCACTGGAGCGTCCCGCCATCTTGAGGCACTGATATTAAATCGCTACAGAATATAACAAGTGATGATTCTTTACGTTGGTTGGCAGCTCTAAGGCTCAACGGCAGATCAACGGCCTCCACAAAAAACAAATTAGCAACCTGGCGTTCCATAAGCGGGATCACTTTCCCGCTCGGCTGAATTATACCAGCCATCACTTGAATGGTAAAAAGGTCTGTCACAGGAGACCGAACCTCTTCTTTGGCCCCGGTCACCCCAACAAAGCCTTGCCAAACAGTTCTGGCAACATTCCGATCAAAACGATCAAAAGAATAAAGCCCTACTCTGGGTTTAATATTACCGGCCAGTCTTGTTCGCGGAACAGCTGTAAACATTACGCAATTACTTCCTTTTACTCGTCTTTTACCAATTATTTATCGGAAGGAACCTGGGGATATTTCAGATTATTTAGGAATTGTTTTAAGAGATTTAATCAAGTGGGGAAATATTTGGCGGAGGCAAAGGAGAGGCCACTGGCCTTATTTCAGCCAAAATTTTCTCAACCGCCAATCTGGCCTCCAGGGCGCTTTGGAACCTGACCAAACCATTACCCGGCTCTTCCTCGCTTCTGCGTTCCCCGGTCATACGTAAGATAAGATTTTGGATGGTTAAAGTAAGGTCGCGATTAAGCGGAGCAAATGATTTAGTCCAACCCGCAGTTTCAAAAGCCTCCCCCGACAATCTGCGCCTTATCAGAACGAGTATTGAGGATTCGCGAAAAGGTCTCCGCCCGGTCAGCATCTCATTTAAGACTAGGCCTGCCTGAAAAATATCGGTCTGGAGGTCGATATCTTCACCACGCAGCTGCTCTGGTGAAGCATACATGGGTTTGCCCATCATCATTCCCGGCTCCCGGTCAGGGTAGGCTCTCCCCAGGCCCCAATCAATAATGGTTACTTCCTTTTTCCCCCTCTCCCCTCTGGTCAATAAAATATTATCCGGGGAAAGATCTGCGTGGACCACCCCACGGTCATGGGCGTACTCCAATCCACGAAAAACATCTGAAATTATTCCTAGCGCAGCGATCACATGGTCCTGAAAAATTGATTCAACACTGGTCATCGGCCGGTTGATAATAAAGTCAGTGAGGGCTTCCCCTTGGACAAATTCCAGCACGATCATATTTTCTCCTGTGGCTAAACAATCTACTATGTTCTTCCGGCCCCTGCCTAAGGCACGATAAGTATCGCTTTCAGCCGTGATATGCTTTTCCAATTCTGGCAAGAGGCTGGTTTTGACCGTTACCTGGGCATTAGTTTTCAGATCAGTGCACAGATAGACCTTCCCAATGCCTCCCCGGCCCAGCATTCTTTCAACTTGATAGCGGCTCGCGATTAAGTCTCCTTCAATTAGTGAGGCCAGATCTCTTGCTTCGCTCATGGTCAAAGTTTCAATTGGTCCTGTAGCGTCAACCTGGGTCACTTCCAGATCAACCAATCTTTCGGCAACAAGTTGCAGAGGAGTGGCATCCAAGGTTCTAGCTAAAGGGTCAATTGTTTGCAAATGACGAATAGTGGGCGGTTTAAGGGGTAAAGCTGGTTTGCTCCGAAACTGAGGCAACAGATTTTTTATTCTTAATGATCCGGCGGTTCTCTGACCACTCATCTATTTTCCTCCAATACTCAAAGGTATTTTCCGCTAAATATATATCGTTAAAAATTGGCAGAAATTTCAGTTTAAGGCAAGAAGGGATAAGAGGGGGTAGAAGGGTTCAGAAGACCGAAGAAGGCGTTATTATCGCATAAAGGGCGGGAGTTCGATGTGTTCTTTATTATTCGAA
>JAHIZU010000167.1 GCA_018814265.1 Candidatus Margulisiibacteriota bacterium
GCTGGGTTGGCTTGGTCTTGTACTCATGGGTAGTTTCCAAATAAGGGATAAGCGTGACGTGGATATTTATACAATTGTTGCGGCCAACTTCCTTGCGAAACTGGCGGATCGCCTCAAAGAACGGCAGCCCCTCAATATCACCCACAGTGCCGCCGATCTCACAAATAACCACATCATAACCTTTAAGCGCGTGGATGTGCCTCTTGATCTCATTGGTGATGTGCGGCACAACCTGGACCGTGCCTCCCAGATAATCTCCGCGGCGTTCCTTGGTTATTACTTCCCAGTAAACCATCCCGGCAGTAATATTGTTGCTCTTGCCCAAATTTACGTCAATAAATCTCTCATAATGCCCGAGATCTAGATCTGTTTCTGCGCCGTCCTCGGTCACAAAAACCTCACCATGCTGATAAGGATTCATTGTCCCGGGGTCAACATTAATATAGGGGTCTAATTTTTGGATGGTTACACTGATGCCGCGGGATTTAAGCAGCCGGCCCAAAGACGCGGCCGTGATCCCTTTTCCCAGGGAACTAACTACGCCACCGGTAATAAAGATATACTTGATCATTGTTATCCTAGGAATAAACTGTTAGTTGAAAAATTAGGATCGCAGGTCACATTGACCCCCAAACGCCTTAAGCCTGCCTCATCACCCGGGGTCGGCATATGGGTAAGATGGACTTCGCATTCTTTAAGTTCTTTTAATTTTTCCATTGCCATGTGGGCAGTTGGATTGGTGGCCGCGCTCATGGCCAGCGCGATCAGGGTTTCCCCCAGATCCAGGCTGACGGCCTTGGCATTTAAAGTGTTCTTCTTAAGACTGCCGATCGATTCAATAATATTAGGCGACAGCAGATGCAGCTTATCCGGGATCTCTGCTAATTTTTTTATGGCATTCAAGATCAAACTGGAGGAAGCATGCATTAAAGCAAAGTTCTTGCCTGTAACAAGCGAACCGTCCTGAAGCTCTATGGCCGCGCCGCAATAGAACCCTTCATGGCCTTTTTTCTTTTGTTCAGCTTCCACCGCTGCTTTTCTGGCAGCATCAACGACCCGCCGGTCACCGGGTTTAAGCCCCAGTTCTTCCATGATCAGCCTTGCCCTTTCCTGAGTCTCTTTTTCCGCAAAGCCCATCATATATTCGCAGGCATATTTAAAATATCTTCTGATCACTTCCTGTTGGGCGGCTTCCCTAACCACCGCGTCATCAACAATTCCAAAACCAGCTTTGTTCACACCCATATCAGTTGGCGATTTGTAAAATGAGTCAGTGCCTGTGATCTTTTCTATGATCCTTTCCAGCAAAGGGAATGCCTCCACATCACGGTTATAATTAACGGATTTCTTGTCATAAGCTTCCAGATGAAAAGGATCGATCATATTAAAATCCTTGATATCGGCAGTAGCGGCTTCGTAGGCAATATTTACCGGGTGTTTCAGCGGCAAATTCCAGATAGGAAAGGTCTCGAATTTAGCATAACCGCTCTTAATGCCTTGCTTATGATCATGATACAGCTGAGAAAGACAGGTCGCCAGTTTCCCGCTGCCTGGGCCGGGACCGGTGACCACCACTATTGGTTTTTTGGTCTTGATATACTCGTTAGCTCCATAACCCTCATCACTTACGATCAAATCAACTTCTGTGGGATACCCCTTGGTAAAGGCATGGGTATAAACCTTGACATGCCTGCGTTCTAATTTATTCTTGAATATCTTGGCTGCTGGCTGATCGGCAAAACGAGTAATAACCACGGAATTAACTTCAATGCCCCACTCCCTTAGATCATCAATCTGTTTAAGCGAGGCAGCATCATAAGTTATCCCAAAATCCGCTCTAAGCTTTTTTCTTTCAATGTCGCCCGCGTATATACAGAGGACAATCTCCGCCTTGTCCTTTAATTTCTGCAGCAGGCGGATCTTGATATTGGGATCAAAGCCAGGCAAGACCCTCGCGGCATGATAATCAAAGATAAGTTTTCCGCCAAATTCCAGATAGAGCTTATTATCAAAACGCTCCACCCTCTCGATGATCGACTGGGTCTGCTCTTTTAAATATTTTTCGTTGTCAAAACCAATTTTATTCACCATTTGATCTCACTATCCCCCTACAGCCTCCTCTTCAATTGTTCTCGGAAGTTTAACGATCTTTACCCTGGTGATCCTGCGGCGCAGGACCCGCTCAACACTAATGACCAGATCCTCATAACGCACAGCATTGCCGACCGCCGGCATCTTGCCCAGCTGGGCAAAAACAAAACCGCCGATCGTGTCATATTCCTTTTCTTTTTCCGGCAGATCAAGCTTTAATTCATCATTGAGGTCTTTGAGCGACATTAGGCCGTTAATAATAAAAGTGCTGGCATCTATTTTATTGATCATTTTTTCATCCCGCTCGAACTCGTCATGGATCTCACCAACGATTTCTTCGACCAGATCTTCTAAAGTAACTAAACCGGAAGAAACCCCGTATTCATCAACAATAATGGCCAGATGAGTGCGGGCGGCCTGCATCTCGTGCAGAAGCTCATCCACTTTTTTGGTCTCAGGGATAAAGACCGCTGGCCTGAGAATATCACGGATCTTAACCTCCGCACCTGCGCTTAGCAGGTCTTTGGCATAGATCGTACCGATTACATTATCAAGATTACCCTCATAAACAGGAATGCGAGAATGACCACTATCAATAATCACATTTTTAACTGCCTCTAGTGTCTGGTCGGCCGAGCAGGCTGAGATATCCGGCCGCGGAGTCATTACTTCTCTAACTACCGTATCGCCAAATTCAAAGATCGAAGTGATCATTTGACGCTCATCTTCCTCGATCACCCCTTCTTTTTCTCCCGCCGCCAGGATCAAACGGATCTCTTCCTCAGTAATAAACGGCCCTTTCCCCGGCGCTTTGCCGCCAAAGAGCAGAATAAACGGCCAGCAGAGAAAACCAATAAAATAGGCTATTGGCCGTAAAAGCACCCCTAGGACCAAAATAATTGGCGCGATGAAAATTGAAAGTTTTTCCGCCCGGCGCAAAGCAATAGTTTTGGGAATGATCTCTCCAAAGGTCAGGATTAAAAAGGTCATTACCCCGGTAGCTGTTCCCACGGCCAGGGTCGCACTGCCAAAGCCCCGGGCAAAAAACAGCCGGATGGCCATAGAAGTCGCCAGGGCGGAAGCCGCGATATTGACAAGATTGTTGCCAATTAATATGGTTGACAAAAACTCACTTGGCTTCTCTTTTAAGTTGCGCACTAATTTTGCGCCGCGAATTTTCTGCTCAACCAGGCGGCTGACCCTAAGACGGGAAAGACTGGTCAGCGCAGTTTCTGAAGCAGAAAAGAAAGCCGAAAGCGCGAATAAAACAATTAATAAAATTATTTCAGCCATGTTATATTAACCTCGGAATAAAGATCAAACCACCCACAATGATCGCCCCAATGGCCGCCAGCAAGACGGCTGCCGCCGCCACATTTTTGGCCAGCTCAGCTTCCTTGCGCTGCTGCGGCGATAAGATATTTACCAGTTCTTCAATTGAGGTATTAACCAGCTCCGTCACGATCACCCCAAAGATCATCACAACTAAAATCGCCAGCTCAAGCGGGCCAATGCCTAGCCAAACCGCCAGGGCCAGCGCTGTCAGGCCGACAAAAAAATGTATCCACAAATTACGCTGGGTCTTGAGCGCGTGCTCCGCCCCGGCTCTGGCAAATTTAAAGCTTTTGATAAATTTCTTCGGCATGCCTCATTTTCCTCCCATGTTCAAACCCAAGTAAATGGAGAACCCCATGGACCACCAGTCTTTTTAGCTCCGCTTGGTAACTAACCCCATAACGTTTGGCATTGCGCCGGGTGGTCGGAACAGAGATCGCGATATCTCCCAGGACGCCATCCTCATTCATGGGAAAAGCCAACACATCGGTCGGCTTATCTTTGTGCCGGAATTGGTGATTGAGCTGCCTGATCCGCTGGTCATCAACCAAGACCAAGTTTATTCTACCATGCCGGCCGGCAGGCAGGCCTTGTCCCTTTTCCTTTTTCAAAATCATTTTGATCAATTTATCAAACAACCCTGATTTCCGCCCCTATTCTAGTCAGCTTCTGCTTAAGATTCTCATAGCCCCGTTCCAGGTGATGATCACGGTCTTCGATCATTGTCTCACCCTGCGCCGCTAACCCTGCCAGCACCAGCGCCGCGCCGGCGCGCAGATCAGAAACCTTGACCGGAGCGCTGGAAAGTCCCGGCACGCCGTTAACAATGGTGCTCTGGCCTTCAAGCTTAATATCAGCGCCCATGCGGTTTAGCTCGTTAACATGCATGAAGCGATTTTCAAAAACCGTTTCTGTTATGACCGAGGTCCCCTTAGCCACTGACAAAAGAGCGGTCAGCTGCGGCTGCATATCAGTGGGAAAACCCGGATACGGCATGGTCTTAACATCCGCTGCCTTGATCCCATCCTTGCCAGATACCCTGACCTCGTTCCCATTAACCTCAACATCCACCTTCATCTCTTTAAGCTTTCTAACCAAGGCTTCAATATGATCAGGAATAATATCTTTTATCAGCAAATTACCTCTGGTGATCGCCGCGGCGATCATAAAAGTGCCGGCTTCGATCCGGTCTGGAATAACCCTATATTCAACAGGAAAAAGCTCTGCCATCCCTTGGATCCTTATTTCCTCGGTCCCGGCTCCGCTGATATTGGCCCCGGCGGCCTTTAGAAACTCCGCCAGATCAATGATCTCAGGTTCGCGCGCTGCATTTTCAATGATGGTCTCACCCTCGGCCAGCGTCGCCGCCATCATCACAGATTCTGTCGCTCCCACCGAAGGAAAATCAAGATAAACCCGATTGCCTTTCAGATTTTTGCCCCAAACATTAACAAAGCCATGTTCCATTTCAACTCTCGCTCCCAGCGCCTCTAAACCTTTAATATGAAGGTTGACCGGCCGTGAACCAATTGCGCAGCCTCCGGGCAGCGGAACTTTGGCTAAACCAGTTCTAGCCAGGATCGGCCCGATCACAAAAAAGGAAGCCCGCATCTTGGTTACCAGCTCATAGGGAGCAACGTGTTTAACATTGCTATTCCAGACCTCGACCGTATTAGGCTGCGACCCGGAATACTCAGCGCGAATTCCCAGCGCCCGGAGCACTCGGATGATCGTTTTTACGTCTAGAAGATTAGGCACATTGCGAATAACTGATTTTCCCGGCAGAAGTATCGTGGCTGCCAGAATAGCTAAGGCCGAGTTCTTTGATCCCGAGACCAGGACTTCTCCCTCCAGCTTTTTTCGGCCCTTAATATAGATTCTTTTCATCCTCTCACCAGTTCCTTGACCTTAAATTCCTCTGGCTTGCGATCGACCGCGCCAAAATAATAAAGCAGCGCGGAAACGATCCTGCCAGCCGCCTGTCCGTCACCATATGGATTAACCGCCTGCGACATTTTTTCGTAAGCTGCTCGGTCCTTAAGTAATTTGTCAGCCTCTGCAAAAATAAGCTGTTCGTCTGACCCGACCAGTTTTACTGTGCCAAAAGCCACTGCTTCCGGCCGCTCGGTTTTCTCGCGCAAGACCAGCACCGGTTTGCCCAGAGAAGGCGCTTCTTCCTGCACCCCGCCGGAATCGGTCAAAATAAGATATGATTCTTTCATTAAATGGACAAAAGGCTCATAGTCCAGGGGGTCAGTCAATTGCACATTATCAACCTCTGCCAGGATATTAGCAACAGTTTCTTTAACCAGCGGATTTTTATGCACCGGCATGATGATCTCAATTGTCTTAACATGCTCTTGAGCCAGACGAGCGATCGCCTGGCAAATATTCTTGAGCGGTTCACCAAAATTCTCGCGCCGGTGAGTCGTGACCAGCACGGTCTTTTTGCCAGCGGTCAAATTAATGCCAGCTTGTTTGAGATCAAATTTCCCCTTGGCCGTTGTTAGCAACGCGTCAATGACCGTGTTGCCAGTTAGATAGATCGAGTTGCGAGAAACCTTTTCTGCCAAAAGATTGGCCACCGAGGTTTCGGTCGGCGCAAAATGGATATCTGCCAGAGACGTCGTCAGCTTGCGGTTGATCTCTTCTGGATACGGCCGCCATTTATCAAAAGTGCGCAAGCCCGCTTCAATATGACCCAGGGGGATCTTATAATAGTACGCCGCCAAGCCAGCGGCAAAAGTCGTGGAGGTATCCCCTTGCACCAGCAGCATGTCCGGCTTTTCGCGCAAGACTATTTCTTCCAGTCCTGAGAGCGATTTTGTAACAATATCCACCAGCGTTTGATTCTTGGCCATGATGCCCAGATCATAATCAGGATGAATGTTAAAAATACGTAAGACCTGGTCTAGCATCTGGCGATGCTGGCCGGACACCACGATCATTGGCTCAAGAATGTCAGGATATTTCGCAAGCGCGGTGATGACCGGCGCCATTTTAATGGCTTCCGGCCTCGTTCCAAATACAAACATTATCCTTTTTTTATTCATTATCTTAACCCTGTTTGGAGCCTGAGACTAAACGTCTCGGCTCCAAAAATCAGGAAACCGCGAAGTTTATTCGCAGGTTTCCTGATTTTATTCCCTATCTCTGCAACGCCATGACTAAAGCAATAAAACTCAAAAGAAAACAAGCAATATAGATCGCTAAGACTGCTTCCCTCTTATTAAACCCCGCCCGAAGCAGCATATGATGGATATGTTTATTATCCGCCTCAAAAGGATGTTTGCCCGTGCCTAATCTGCGGCCGATCGCAAAAAGAGTGTCAAAGATCGGCACCCCCAAGATCAACACCGGGATGATCAAAGCCACGACTAAAGTGGTCTTTAACACGCCAATAATAGATGATGCGGCCAGAATAAAACCAAGGAACATCGAGCCGGAATCCCCCAGAAAGATCGAGGCAGGATTAAAATTATAACGCAAAAAAGCCAAAGCCGCGCCAAACAAGGCTATCATTAAAATAGCCGCGCCGATCTGGTGGGTGCGCAAAGCCACAAAGAAAAGGGTTAAGGAAGAAATAACCGTCACTCCGGTAGCCAACCCGTCCAGGCCGTCGATCAAATTCATCGCGTTGGTTATCCCTACCACCCACAGCAAAGTCAATGGTATGGCCAGAATGCCAATCGACAGGATCCCGTTAAATGGATTAGTGAGGAAACTGATCTCAACCCCAAAAGAGATCACGATCAAAGCGGCCAGAATCTGCCAGACCAGCTTGGTAGTTGGGCGAAGGCTTTTAATATCATCACGCATCCCAACTAACATTAGGATCGTTCCGGCCAGAACTATCCCGGCTCCCATCCTATAATCCAAAGCGCTGCCATAAATCCTGCTTAAAATAAAGGCTGTCCCGACCGCAGCCATAAACCCAGCGTAGATAGCCACCCCGCCAAGTCTGGGAATAGGTAAAAGATGGACTTTTCTATCATTGGGGATATCCACAGCATTGATTTTTGAGGCCAGGATCTTGACTACCGGTGTTGCAAAGTAGGTAACTAAAAAGGCCAGCAAAAAGGTCAGGAGATATATAAGCATTACGGGTTTATATTTTATCATACCTTCGCCTCTTGTTCAAACTCTTTTTCTGTGATAAAATCTGGAAATTACATGGTCGAGAATACCCTCATAAAGATCAAATCGATCGAAAGCAAAGCCGAAGAAATAATCAATGCTGAACGGCAAAACAGCATCCTGTTGCTAAAGGCGGCCCGCCAGCAGCAGGCAGAAGCCTTTAAACAGCAGCAAGAACAGTTAAAAAAAGAGCAGGCAGACCAGATCCTGGCAGCCCGGACAGAAGCTGAACAGGAAAGCAAAAAGATTGAAACAGAAACAAAAAGGAGCCTGGCAGAACTGAAAAAAGGTGTCGAGCCAAAAATCAGTAAAGCTAAAAAGGAAATCCTTAAGTGTCTATTTTAGAGACCCAGAAGATCCACATTGTCTCCCTAAAACAGCACAAAGACAAAATCATGAAGTGCCTGCGCCTTCATGAGGTCATGGATATCCAGACCATGTCTCTTAATGAGCCAGGGCCCAAAAGCGAAGATCAAAGGGCCAATGAAGAAGAGATCAGCAAACTGGAGTATAACCTGGCTGAGATCAAGTCCGCTATAACCCTTCTTGAGAGCCTGGTCCAGAGAAAAAAAGGACTGGTCGAGTCCTTTGCCCCGCAGAAAGAAGAGATCAGCCATCCCCAGTTTGTGCAAACCTGCCGCGGATTCGACTGCGCAGGCGTCCTGGCCAAATGCCAGGCAATTGAAGCTAGGCTGGCCAATTTAAGAAACCTCAGCAATGAAATGCAAAACGACCGGGACAGACTACTCCCCTGGCAATCATTAAACCTGCCGCTCAATGAGCTGGCCAGCAGTCAAAGGATTAACATTGTCCTGGGCGTGATTAAAAACAAACAGCTGGCTGATCTGAGATCCAAACTAGAACAATTAACCACGGCGACAGAACTCCAGGCAGTCAGCAGCACTAAGCAGGAAAGCCACCTGCTGCTTGTTTATTTAACCCAGTTTGCTGACCAGATCGATCAGCTGCTGAGCAAAATCGATTTCACACCGCTAAGCCTGCCGCTTAGTGACAAAACGCCAAAGGAAGAGCTGGCCCGCCTTAGAGCAGTCAGCCAAGAGACTAACTATGAAATATTAGAGCAGCTAGCTGAAGCCAAAAAACTGGCCAGCCAGCTGGATAAGCTAAAATATATGTATGACCTTAACCTGGGACACAAGACAGGGTTAGAAACCAAACAAAAGCTGGCTGACACGGTTTACGCTTTTGTCATTGAAGGCTGGATCAAAAAAAATGACTGCGCTAAATTAAAAACAGAACTGTTAGAAGTTGCCAAGGAACTGGAGATCATTCCGATCGCCCCGGCTAAAGATGAAAAACACCCGGTAGTGCTGAAAAATCCTAAGGTTTTCTCGCCGTTTGAGCTGATCACCAAGATCTATGGCACACCAAAGTATGAAGAATTCGATCCCTCCATTCCCCTTTCCTTTTTCTTTGCCTTGTTCTTTGGCATTTGCCTGGGAGATTTTGGCTACGGCCTGGCTTTGGCAGCCACTTCCCTTTACTTTTTAAAAAGATACCGCCTGCCCGAGGGCGGCCAAAAGCTGTTCCGCTTGCTGATCTTTGGCGGCGGAGTCGCGGTGATCGTGGGCATGCTGACCGGCTCTTACCTGGGTTTTAGCCCCAGCGAGATCCCGGCCGGTCTTTTGCCTTTAAAGAATTTCCTGCTCTCGATCCAGATCATTGATCCAATGAAAAGCCCGCTAACCTTACTGCTCTTTTCCCTGGCTCTGGGTGTTATCCAGATCCTCTTTGGCATCCTGCTGCAGCTGGCTCTGAGAATCAGGAACAAGCAGTATGTTTCCGCCATCTTAGACGATGGGCTGTGGTTCTTCTTCCTCAGCTCTCTGGTTTTCTTGATCGTAGCCAGCGCCTTGGCCCTGCCCTCGGCCGGTCTGGCCGGCAAACTTAGTCTGGCCGGAGCAGGTTTACTGGTCCTGACCCAGGGTCGACATAAGAAAAATATTATCCAGAAATTCCTCAGCGGGCTGTTGAGCCTTTACAAAGTCTCGGGCTACATGGGTGATACCCTGTCCTATTCCCGCTTGCTCGCGCTGGGCATGTCCACGACGATCATCGGCTCGGTCATCAATATCCTGGCCAATATGGTTAAAGGCGGCCCTCCGGTCCTGGGCATCATTCTGATGATAATTATCTTGATTGTGGGACATATTTTTAACATGATCATCGGCACCTTGGGCGCTTTTGTCCATTCAACCAGACTGCAAATGGTCGAATTCTTTAGTAAGTTCTATGAAGGAGGTGGCAGAGAATTTAAACCGTTTAAGCGCGAAGCTGAATATACAGTATTAAAACAAATTTAATTAGAGGAGGAATTTTCAATGGATCTGGGATTTGCATTAGCAATGGCAGGAGTAGCAAGCGCGGTATTGTTGGGCGGCATAGGTTCGGCCTGGGGCGTGGCCATCGCCGGCGAAGCAGCCAGCGGGGTTTTAACTGAGGATCCGGATAAATTCGGCCGCTTACTGGTCATGGTCGCTCTGCCTGGAACTCAAGGTTTCTACGGTTTCTTAGGCGGTTTCTATATTATGATGAAGATCGGCTTGCTGACCGGGGCAGCCACAGTAAGTTTCACCTCCGGCTTGCAGCTGTTCTTCGCAGCCTTACCAGTTGGCTTAACCTGCCTGGTCTCCGGTATTTATCAGGGCAAGGCTTCCGCTTCCGGCATTCATCTGATCGCTAAACGGCCGGATGAAGTTGGCAAAGCCATTATTATGCCGGCGATGGTTGAAACCTACGCGGTAATCGGTTTGCTGGCAACTATTCTAATGGTGAGCGGAATATCGTTGTAAAAAAAACCTTATTCCCCCTCTCCATCAAAGATGGAGAGGGGGAGGAGTCCTTAACGCAAGCGGGGGTGAGGATTTAATAATATGTCAATTCAGGAAATCGAAAAAAA
>JAHIZU010000019.1 GCA_018814265.1 Candidatus Margulisiibacteriota bacterium
ATCTTGGGGTCTTTTTCATTATTAACAATGCCCCAGGGATAGCCTTCAATATTAAACTCATGAGCTACGCGAAGGAAAACCGGATGCTTAAACGTCCTGATCTCCTGCGCCCAGGTGCGGATATAATCATCCCACTTGCCGGCAATTATGTCTTCCAGCTGGACCTTGCTATGGTCGCTCCAGTACCAGGGTTCCCAGACAATCTGGGGCACGGCATTATAATCGATCACATTCTGGGCCGCCTGACGGGGAAAATTCTGCTGCCAATCCTGATACCACATGATCATGGCTGGCTTAGCACCGGCCTGCTCTTCAAATTTCTTGATGTGGTTTATATTAAGGGGCGCACCCTCGCGAAAAACACCAACATACACGCCTGATTTTTGCTTGAGCTCCGCGTTCTGCCGCAGGGCCCAAACCGCCGCAAATCCAATAAGCAATCCAGAAATAATCAAGGTGATCAAAATTTTTCTTTTCATTAAAATTCCAAACACTCCCCTCTATCCCTTGACTGCTCCGGCAGTCAAGCCGCGAACAATATGCCTTTGCAGCATAAAGAATAACACAACCACCGGCAGGGTTGCAACTACCGCCGCCGCCATCATCAGGTCAAAACGGTTCTGATAATTACCGACAAAAAGACGGATGCCGACCGGAATGGTCATGGTATCACCATTAGTCAGTACCCAGGCGAACATCAGCTCGTCCCAGGCCTGCAGGAATATATATATACCGGTCGCGATGATCCCCGGCCGGGCCAGCGGCAAAGCCACATGCCAGAAAACCTGGAACCTGGAACAGCCGTCGATCCTGGCCGCTTCCTCCAGCTCCCTGGGGATTGAAGCAAAGAAACCGCGCAGGATCCAGATGGAAAAGGGCAAAAACCAGGCGGAATAGATCAGGATCAGTCCAGGATAAGTTCCCTTAACTGGAATTCCCGACATCATCGTGAACCTGACAAACATAATATAGATCGGGATCAAATACATGATCATCGGGATCATCTGGGTAGCCAGGATCGCATTACTGAACAGATCGGAACCAGGGAAACGAAAGCGCGACAGCGCGTAGGCTGCGAAGGTGGCAAAGATCATGGCAAAGACCATGGTAAAACCACAGATAATTATGGAATTTTTTAAATACAGGCCAAAATTAACGTTCTTCCACATGTCAATGTAGTTGTACCACCTGACCAGAAGGTGCCCTTTGGGCAAGACCGCCTTGGCAACAATTGCCTTTGTCCCCAAATCATACTTATAAAGTTTGCCGCCGCTCGCCCCCAGGTAGAGATCATCATTCTGCTTAACTTGACTGTAGATTTCAGCGTCGATCCCAGGGAACTCGCTTGGGGTAACCATAGCAGCCTTGGGGAAATAGCGTTTTTTGGAGTTCTTAAGCAGTTTCATAAATTTCAAATGTCGGGCATCAAACTTCAGCACGTCCGAGAAACGCTTGTAGTCTACAGTAACAAAAATGTCCTGGCCCTCTTTTTTAATATAGCTGGTCGAAACCTTATGAAATTCTATGCCCCAAAGCGGATACTTAAAGGTCTGGCTCTTTTTAAAATTATTCCGATCAACCCTGATCAGTCCCTTATTGGCCGAAGCGATCCAAATATATTTGTCATCCAGCAGATATGCGGTCGCTGAAGTCTTATAGGAAATGTGATCAAGTTTTTTAAGGTCTTTGGCCCGATAACGATTTAAACTACCGTCAGCCGAGAGAACCAGCAGGTTGTCTTTTTCCGGCTTTATCATCAGAATGTCGGTACCAGCGCGGCGCAAGCCAACTTTCCCAATAGCAATGTCAGTTGAATCTTTTAAAGAGGAATAAACCATCCAGCCAATGGGCAAGAGGGTCAAGGCCAAAAAGGCCAGCATAAAGATGTTGATGATAATGTCCTGGATTCTCTTTTTTACATAATACGGGATGTACATTTTAATTCATATCTTCCGTCTTCTTAAAGTATCTGAACCAGACGTTAACAATAATTATCATGACGATCAACAGCAGGACTGAAGTCGCCGCGCCAGTGCCAAAATTCCAGAGCTGGAAGGAGTTGCGGAAGATATTGGTCATCATCAAGTCACCCCACTCGCCTGGAAACCCCGCGCCAAAGCCAAACATCATGATAACAATATTAAAGGAATAAGTGTTATAGATCAGGCCAAACAAAATCAAGATAAACCAGACCGGCCGCAGCATTGGCCAGGTGATCATCCAGAATTTGCGCCAGGGGCTGGCCCCGTCAATATCCGCTGCCTCATACAGCTCATCCGGTATGGTCTGAAGCCCGGCTAAGAGCATTAACATGGACAGCGGCCAGAAGCGCCAGATGGTTGGGATAATAATTGCCCAAATGGTATTAGGCCCGGAAAGCCAGGAGGGTTTAAAAGGCAGGATCCTAAACCAATCGTGCAGCATCACATTGACCAAGCCGCCCTGCTTCAGCCAGATAATTCCCCAGAGTAAGCCTGTGACGTAGGTTGGCACGATCCAAGGAAAAAGAAACAGCGTACGCACAAGCGACCGGCCGAAAAAGCGGCGATTGAGCATTAAAGCCACCACCATGCCCACGGCCAGGGTTCCCAGGGTAACGATCACAGTATAAATAACCGTGTTGCGCACTGCTTCAAACAAACCAATGCGGATGGGACTGCCGGGATCGATCAATACCTTGTAGAAGTTTTCAAAACCAACAAACGGAGCCAGCAAATACTGCTGCAAAGTGAACTGGTTGAGCCTGAGAAAAGACATATAAATGCCTTGAACAATAGGAGATAGATGAAGGAAAAGCATGGCCAACGCGGTTGGCGCAATAAAATAATAAGCAAAACGATATTGCTTTATTCTAGCCCAGAGACTTCTTTTGTTCACGCTCATAGCCTTTTCTCGTATCATCCCGTAAAATTAGATTTAACAGGGGTTTTCGCAGATGGCTCTGGTTCCTGCCTGCCGGCAGGCAGGCTCTCTGGAACCTTGGTGTCTACAACTTCATATTTATATAAAATGTCCAGAACAGCCAGGCGGCAACCAAAAGACAAAATATGGCAATAATCGTATGCCAGCGTAAGACCAAGGCGTCAATTTTGTAGCTGCTGCC
>JAHIZU010000020.1 GCA_018814265.1 Candidatus Margulisiibacteriota bacterium
GTTTCTGCTGGCGGCGGTAGAGGGCGAAGCTGAGAATCATCGGGCAATTTCCCTAAAGATCGATCCGGAGATCCCGGATGTGGCTGAAGCGCAAAGCGAGGTCATGGCTGATCTGCGCCGGCTGGGGTTTATCAAAGCCTCGCGCCAGGTCCAGCCGCGGGCAACTTATTTTCTTGATCTGACTCCAGATCTTAATGATATCTTGATGGGTTTTGAGGAAAAGACCAGGTATAACATCAGGCTGGCGCAAAAGAAAGGTGTTGTCATTCGGGAGGACCCAAGTGAGAAGGGGCTAAACAATTTCTATGATCTCTATAAAGAAACTTCGGGCCGGGATAAGTTCATGATCCACCCCTTAAGATACTATCAATCGATCAGAGAACTCTTGTTTAAAAGAGGCCTGGGCAGTAATTTCATAGCTTACTATGATAAAAAACCGATCGCGGCAGTGATCGTTTTTTGTTTTGGCTCCAGGGTCTGGTATATGTACGGGGCTTCAGCCTCTGAACACCGGAAAGTCATGCCCAATCATCTGCTGCATTGGCAGATCATTCAATGGGCCAAAGCTAAGGGATTGAAACTTTATGATCTGTGGGGAATTCCTGTTAATCCTAAAGAAGGGCATCCTTTATGGGGTGTTTACCGGTTCAAGAAAGGTTTTCTGGGAAAAAACGTCAAGTTCATCGGCGCGTATGATTTTCCCTACAGCCCTTTGTTTTACAATGTTTTTGAGTACGGTTCTGCCTGGTGGAAGAACATTAACAGCTTGATAAAGAAGGGGAAGATAGAAGATTCGTTAAGTGAGTGATTTTTTTATGCAGTTGTTGTTTTCAATGTGTAAAATTATCAGAAGACCAGATTATCAGAACTTGAGGATCAGAGTATTAGATTGTCAGATTTTTCTGATGCTCTGATTATCTGATAATCCAGTTCTGGTTTTCTGATGGTCTGGTATTCTTACACAAAAAAGAGAAAATTATGGAATTTACTGGGATATCGTACGATTCAAGAAAAGTTAAACCCGGCAATGTTTTTGTCGCTATCCCGGGGCTTAAAGTTGACGGGACGGACTTTATTGCGCAGGCAATTGAGCGCGGCGCCACAACGATCGTAGCGGAAAAAGAGGTTGAGGTCCCGGCAGGTATTGATCTCCAAAAAGTTCCCTCTGCCCGCCGCGCCCTGGCTCATCTGGCTAATAAATTCTACGATTATCCTTCCCGAAAACTTAAACTGATCGGTATCACCGGCACCAATGGCAAAACAACTACGGCCTATTTTATTGAATCGATCCTCAAAGCTGCCGGCCATCAGGTTGGTATGATCGGGACTGTTGGCGCCAGGATCAACGGCAAAGAAATCCCAACGGTTTTAACCACTCCAGAATCGCTGGAGCTCCAGGCCCTGTTGGCCCAGATGGTTGAACAGGGTGTGACACACGTGGTGATGGAGGTTTCTTCACATGCCCTGGCGCTGGAGCGAGTAGCTGGCTGCGATTTTGATATCGCGATCTTTACCAATTTGACCCACGATCATTTAGATTTCCATAAAACCAAAGAGGAATATTTAAACATTAAAAGAAAACTATTTGAAATGCTTAAAGCTGATGGGATAGCCATTGTTAATGTTGATGACCCTGCCAGCCATCATTTTATCAGCGCGGTCAAGGGCGAAGTGATTACTTTTGGCGTGACCCAGGCCAAACATGAGCTGCGCAGCACCAAGCATAATGAGTTTGACACCAACGTCTCTGATGTTTTTATTAAGAGAGGCGAGATGGCTTTGAGGATCAACTCTGTGGAGATCAGAACCTCCTTGATCGGGCTGCCGAATGTTTACAATATTGTTGCGGCTTACCAATGCGGTTTAGCCTTAGGCGTCCAGCCAAATATTATTAAAAAAGGCATTGAATCTTTAAAATCAGTTCCTGGCCGGTTTGAACGGATTGATTGCGGCCAGAATTATTCAGTGATAGTTGATTTTGCTCATTCCCCTGATGCCCTGCAAAAATTAATAGAAACTTACCGTCCTTTGACCAAGGGTAAGATCATTTTGGTCTTTGGTTGCCCGGGTGACCGGGATAAAGATAAGCGTCCGCTTATGGGGAAGCTCGCGGTCAAGCTGGCAGATTTTACGATCGTGACGACTGACGATCCGCATAGTGAAAAACCAGAAAAGATCATTGAGGAAATTCTCCAGCCGATTAAGCAGCATGGCCCAAAGATCGCCAGTTTTGTTGACCGGCGCAAAGCGATTAACAAAGCCCTGGCCATGGCTGAAAAGGGAGATACGGTTCTGATCGCTGGCCGTGGTCATGAAAAATATCAGGACTTTGATGGTTTGAAAGTGGCCATTGACGATAAGGAAGCGGTTCAAGAGATTTTAGCCTCGTACATGTCGTAATCCCGATACCCCTAAGCCCGTTTCTTTCATGAAAAACATCTTTTTGACCTGGCAATAAAGTTGCTGTGTTAAACTTAAGGTCGCAATTTGCGACCTTAAAAGGGGCGAATAAAAGTGGCAAAACTAACAAAAATATCTCAAATCCGTTGTTTAATAATTGAATTAAGAAAGAAGAAGGTTATTATAGATAGGGATTTGGCCATGGTATATAAAGTTTCAACAAAAAGATTGAATGAACAAGTAAGGAGAAATTTGGAAAGATTTCCCGATGATTTTATGTTTCAGCTGACAGAAGAAGAAAAAGAAGATGTGGTCGCAATTTGCGACCACCTTAAAGTGCTTAAATTTTCACCTCAACTGCCTTATGCCTTTACCCGTAATGGAGCAAATATGGTGTGCACAGTCTTAAACTCTACCATTGCCGTCCGGCGTTCTATCCAAATCATGAGAGCTTTTTCTGTGCTAGAGGAAGCTATTTCCAAAAAGGGCAAGAAGTTAACCCAAAGCCCA
>JAHIZU010000168.1 GCA_018814265.1 Candidatus Margulisiibacteriota bacterium
AAATCTTCTGATTTGTCGTGTGGTTGTAGTGGTTAACACTGTTGACGTGGTAGGCGTTAATTGTTCGTCAGGTGCCTTAGGCTCTATGACTGGACTTAGAGTTGTTGTTGAGGTTGGAGCTGGTGGTTGTGGTTCCGGGCTCTTTACAGGAATTTTTTTAACCTCTTTTGGAGGGGTAGAGACCACGAGAAATTGAAATTTTTGAATGCGGTGGTTATACATATCAGCTACATATATGACTCCATCGCGAACCGCAATGGAAGCGGGACCTTTAAATTCGCCATTTCCTGTTCCCTCTTTTCCCCATCTTGTTATAAACTTTCCGTCAGAATCAAATTTTGTAATGCGATTATATACCATATCTGTGACATAAACATAGCCGGACTCATCAACCGCGATTCCTTTGGGATGGCCGAATTCCGTGGGGCCGTCTCCTTTACTTCCCCATTGACCAAGGTGTTTCCCGTTTGAATTAAATTTTTGAACGCGGTAGTTACCCGCGTCAACGACATAAACTGTACCATTGAGGTCAACTGCGATACCTTCGATGTTGTCAAATAAGCCCTTGCCTGATGGTCCCGCGGGATGCCCCCCTCTGTTCCATTCGCCGCCCCATGTTGATATGATGGAATTGAAAGAATTACATTTTAGGACAAAATGATTTGTAGTAACAAAAATATCCAAACCCGGGCCGGCGGCCACACAGGCCGAAGAAGCAAACTCCTTCTTACTCAAAAACATATTTTCAGACAGTCCCACCTTAAGGGCCATTGAGGCATACAACGCGCCACTGCCACTGGTATCATAAACATTCATCATCCCCGGAAGGACGACAATAATACGATTTTTATTATCAATTGCGATTCCCTCTGGCTCTCCACATTGCCATTGGGCTTGGTATACTCCATCAGAATTAAATTTCTGAATGCGGCCATTTCCAGTTCCAGCGTCAATAACATAAACATCTCCGGAAGAATCTATTGCTACGCCGGAAGGGGTATTAAACTGCCCATTTCCCGCGCCCTGCGTTCCCCACGCCTTGATAAAGGAAGGCGCTGGGGCCTGAACAAGCCTGTATTGTGGTTTAAAGGCAGCGATAGCAAGCGTTATAACGGTCAAACCCAGGATCAAGACCGAACCAACGATATATTTTTTCATATATTTGTCTCCTAAGAAATAATGATTTAATTATATGCCCCAGCAAATGCTTTGTCAAAAGTTTTTGGGAATAAGGGCAAATAAAAATGCCGGCCAGGATAATCCCGGCCGGCATTAGTTATAAGGCAAGCGATCAATAATTAGTTAAATCTTCTGATCTGTCGTTTGAGCGTGGTGGAAGTGGTCACGCTCGTAGGCGTTAAAGGCGTAATCTTTTCAATATATATAAGTGGTTGAGTGGTGGTGGGTGCAGCAGGCGTTATTTTATGAATTGTATCATAATTGACTTTAGAAAATTTTTGAAGATAAACAGAGATAGGTATTTCGTGCATAACATTATAGTAAGTAAGAAACCATTTCTCTTGGCTAAGCCCCGGCAGAACAAAAGAATAACTTTTATACCCCCCCTTAAAAATATCTACTTGACTTCCAAGAGGCGCGTTAAAAGCTACAAAACCAAATAAATCTGTAATATCATTGTAACCTATGTTTGCAAAGCTAACCTGAACATTTGCTCCTGTTATTAATGATTTCTGGACTTCACCTTCATTACTCGTTGCCTCAATAATAAAAAATTCTTTGTTTCCTCCATCAATAACGCGGATTAGATAATTATAAGATGGAATGGGTGTTTTTGGATCAGCAAAGGACTGCCCTCCAAACAAAAACACCGCAGCCAGCAGCAACACAAGGACCTTAATTGATGATTTCATGATTTATCTCCTCATTTTTTTCTGATACTCTGATATTCTAACCTATACCGCGGATTTGTCAATCTTCAGAGGGGTCTTTAGCAACAAGTGTGCCTGTTTAGGAAGGTCTTGGTAAAAGTAAAGTTTTGGATTTCTAGATGTCTCTAACTCTTTCTCTCTAACTGAGTAATCGCTAACCACTCGAACTGGTTTTTCCCTCGAACCTTATCTCTTATTTCCTCGAACTACTCGAACGGCACGTGCCCAAGTTAGAATCGTTAGAGATTATTAGTTTGTGATGGGTTAGAGATATTTTTGCCGAATACCATGCTAAAAATCCAAAGTTTTTCTTTAAAGATCCTACACACTTATTGCTGAGGAACCACTTCAGCGAAAAACTGTTACTTTTAATCTGCCCAGGACCTTTCGGTCGTCTCTGGAAATAATATTAACTACATATAACCCATTACCCACAGCCACGCCTTTATTGGTTATCCCATCCCAGCTAACCTTATTAACCTGCCCTACCCCTCCATCCTGGCCAGCCTGAATTGTGATCCTTTTAACTATCTCTCCGGACTCTTTCATGATTATTAAGTCAATATTGGTATCTTTACTCAAAGTGTATTGCAGGGTAACTTTTTTATCACGTTCAGGATTAAATGGACTGGGGAAGGAAACCGGGGTATCCAGTAACCTTAAAGGACCCTTGGTAACAGTAACCGTTACGTTTTGGGCAATGGAGGAAGCGGTGGCTTTTTCCCCGGAGCTTTTA
>JAHIZU010000169.1 GCA_018814265.1 Candidatus Margulisiibacteriota bacterium
CCGTGCCCCGGGGACCGGAAAATAGATAAGCATGGGCCAAGCGATCATTTTTGATCGCGTTTTTTAAAGTCTGGACGATCGCCGGTTGGCCGATTATCTCGTCAAAGTCCTGTGACCGCCATTTTCGATATAAAGATATGTAACTCATAATTTTTCATGGAGCCTGAGACTAAACGTCTCGGCTCCATAAGCAAAAGGAACCGCGACGTTCAGTCGCAGGTTCCTTCTACTTATATATCCTTGGCACCCTTTTGCCGATAGCGCAAACAACTTCGTAAGAAATAGTATCTTCAAGCGTGGCAACTTCATCCGCTGAGATTATTTGACCATTTTGCTCGCCGATCAGCACCACCTCATCCCCCACTTCTATCTTGGCGCTGCCAACATCGACCATGGTCAGGTCCATGGTAACCCGGCCAACCACGGGATAACGCTTGCCGCGAATGATCACCTGGCCGCGATTGGACAAGCGGCGGCTAAAACCATCAGCATAACCAACCGGGATGGTAACAATGGTCGTATCTTTTGGGGTAACATAGGTACAACCGTATGACAGCGAAGTTCCTGCCGGGATCTTCTTAAGATAGGTAACCCGGCTTTTAAAAGACAGCGCTGGTTTGAGGTTGATCAGGCGCCGGGCATTACCCTGCGGATAAAGGCCGTACATCATCAAGCCGACCCGGACCATATCCAGATGGGTCTCTGGATGGAAAAGCACCGCAGCCGAGTTGGCAGAATGCTTGATGGGGATCTGATCAACCTTAGAGATCACTTGAGAAAATTTCTTAAATTGGTCTTGAGTAAAATTATCCTGCGGATCTTCTGCTTTGGCAAAATGGGTAAAAACACCTTCGAGTTCTAAGCCAGGCAGTGAAGAAAGCTTGGTAATAAAGGCCACGGCTTCTGACGGCTGGACACCAACTCGGCCCATGCCCGTGTCGATTTTTACATGAACTTTGCCTGGCTTCTTTCTCTTGACAGCTTCAGTTGATAGGGCTTGGGCCTCAGAAAAGGAATAAATGGTCTGGGAAAGATCATATTGAATGATCTCATCCATCACCGAGGTGGGCGACTCTGTTAAGATCAGGATCGGAGAAACAAGGCCGGCTTCACGCAGCTCCATGGCTTCTTTAAGGTTGGCCACGGCCAGATAATCAGCGCCCGCCTCCACCGCGGCCCGGGCCACTGCCACCGCGCCATGGCCGTAAGCGTTGGCTTTGATCACCGCCATATATTTAACAGCGGGAGCCAGCAGCTTGCGGATCTCGCCAATGTTATGTTTTATTGCCTTAAGATTTATTTCGACGTAAGTGTTCATTTTTCAATTTCTCGACCAGGTCATCAGCAATACTAAAGTCTCCCAGTTTGATTTCCCTGCCGCTGGTAGAGCCGTGATAATCAGACCCCCCAGTTAACAGCAACCCGTATTTTTCAGCCAGTTCCAAATAATGCTGGGTCTGACCCTGATTATGAGCGCCATAATAAACTTCTAAGCCAACTAAGCCAGTGCTCATCAGCTCTGGAATGCACTGATCGCAGGCTGAAACCGCTGGATGACCAAAAACTGGCAATCCGTCAGCAGCCAGAACCAGTTTTATGGCCTCTGCTGGTGACAATTTATAATGAGAAACATAAGCCGGCCCGTGAAAATCAAGATACCGGACAAAGGCTTCCTTAAAATTTTTAACATAGCCTTCAGCAATTAAGGCCCGAGCTACATGCGGCCTCCCGGCTGCGCGATGCCCAGCTATGGCAAAAACTTTATCTGGGTCCAACTTAACTCCCAAAGCTTGCAATTTTTCACAAATCGTAAAAATACGATCTTCCCGACTCTTTTGGATTTTGCTTATTATCTCCAGAAGTTCGGCGCTTTGAGTGTCAATAAAATAACCGAGGATATGTATTTCCGAATCAAAAGCCTCGGTCGTCAGCTCTATGCCAGGGATGACAGCAACGCCCAGCTCAGCCCCTTTTTTCTTTGCTCGCTCGATCCCAGCCACCACATCGTGGTCAGTTATCGCGATAGTAGTCAATCCACCCTTTTTTGCCAGCTCGACAATTTCTTCCGGACTTTGTGTTCCATCAGAAAAAAAGGTGTGAATGTGCAAGTCAGCTGGCATAGCAAAGGATTATATCATATCTTCGGCCCTGCCTCAATTTAGGCAAACAGGGTAGATTTAACTATTTAGCCGTATAAAGGACGTAGGTCAAATAATCAAAAACCTGCGGCGAGATCTCCAGGCCGAGCAGCGACTGGGTAAAAGCCTGGGCCGCCACGTCACTTAAAGCCTTAATACAACCCTCTCTGACATAGGGGCCAAGACGCCAGGTTTGGAACTTGTAGCGCTTGTAGATCTCGCCCAGGCGGTTCATTTCCAGGTGGTGAAAGAGCTCATGGGCTACCACAAATTTCAGCAGGTGATCTGAAAGTTCCGGCGATTTTACTTCGCGCAATAGTTTTTCGTGAAAATCGCGATAAATAACAATTTCTTTCCGCTCTTTGCGGTATTCAGAACCACGAGCCTGGCCGCGGTCCTCACCAAAGATCTTAACCCCCAGCTTGCTGGCGATCTTACGGGGATCATTGGTGTTGTGCTCAGCAATGATTTCACCAGCCAGTTCATCACCGATCAAGAGCACTTCCTTGATCAAATTCAATTTATTTTCTTCAGCCAATTTCTGGAAGATCTTGTCCCCAGCCAATTCCATATATGCCAGGGCAATGCGATTTCTCTCCCCGATCGCCCGCTGCCTTTTTGAACCCTCTTCGCCCTTCTTGCCCTTTTTACTAATCATAAATTTTTACTGTCCGATCAGTTATCATCTCACCGTTAACATCTATTCTAACATAATGATAAAATCCGCCAAAATCAGCTGGCAAATAAAGCGGCGCGCCTGCCCCTCCGGAAACGACATAAACAATACCACGCCTTTCGGCCCTTGCATACCCATGAATATGCCCGGCAATAACATAATCAACCTGGTACTTTTCAAACAGCGCCATCAATTGCTTGGTTACCTCTCGCCCGGACATGACATAATTCTTATAGATCTCGCTGGGA
>JAHIZU010000170.1 GCA_018814265.1 Candidatus Margulisiibacteriota bacterium
AGCTTAATGGACGGGATCAACAATGTGTATTCACTTGGTGCTCAGATCCAGGGTTTGCAGTCGCTTAAGGGCACGAGCCCAGAGAATCCTGAAGCAGCCAAGCTGGTGCTGCAGCAAAATTTTAACCAGATGCTGGACGATCTTATCTCAAGCTCAGACGATAATGACGATGATGAAGAGAACTTTTTTGACCCTTTTGTTTCACATAACACAACTGATCAGCTGGCCTCAGGTTTGGGCATTGAACAGATATCCCCGGACGGTTCAATAGATGAGGCTTTGCTTAACAGCGGGCTTGATATTAATTCTTCACTAAATTCAAATAATGACTCATATCTGAAGTCACTTTATCAGCTGCAGGGTAACGTGCTGGCGTTGCAAAACTTGTAGGGTGCTTCACTGAGCCTTGATTCTTAAATAATTAAAAGAGTAATTCCCAGCCCGAAGAAGAGAGCCGCAGTTAATAGCTTGATCATCCCTGTGTTTTTGTTCATGATTTTACCAAACTTGTCAGAAGTTACCCCAAAAAAAGTTAAGCCAAAAACCATGACGAGGGGCGCAATAAACATCAGATTGTACAGTATTAGATAAGTAAAGGCCTTAGTTTGCATTCCCGGCGTTTTCAAGACAAAAACAATTGTTGGCAGATAGACCTGGCCAGTACAGATTGATTCCAGAACAGAAACACTGAAACCTGTTACTATGGCAGTCAGGGCCAAGCCGGAAGAGGTTTGATTAATCCTAATAACTGAATGAATTAATCTTTTGATGCCTCTGGGTAGCTGCAGGGTTATTTGGGAGATTTTTCCCGCTTTGATTTTAAAGTAATCGTATAAGCTGAAGGCGCCTAGCCCTAGCGCTATGACTCCAATACCTTTATAGATACTTTTAGAAAGTGTGGTAAAGATTTCCAGGGCCCTTAAGAATTTAAAGGCGCCTAGGCCGATGAGCAGATAAGTAACAAATACCGCCGCGCTAAAGAATATGCCAACCAGAAGGATTTCCCGCCGCCTTCTTTTGGTAAAGCTCAAGAATGAGATAAAGAATACTATTGTGGCAAAGGCGCAAGGGTTTATGCCATCTACTAAACCAGCCAAAAGTACCGCTATTAAGTTGAATGATTCGAATCTCTTTACAACAACCTTGCCCTGGTCGGCTTTTGCTTGGTTTGGCCAGGAAGTTCCGCCTCTATCCAGGAGGAGTTTGATCTTGGCTTCTAACCGACCCATTATTTCCGCTTTTCCTGCTAAGACGAAGCTGCCAATAAATATTTCGGGAACCTCATTTCTTGAGACCTGGTATTTTTCCTCTAACAGGACCAGGGTTTCGTAGTTTTTATCCTCTTCGATATTGAAATGTTTGACTTCCAAGGGATATTTGTTTTGCAGTTGGGCAATAAACTGGTTAATTTCCAGACACTTGGGGCAGGTAGGAGAATAAAACACATAACCGCGGACAACCCCTTGTGCCAATGAAGTGATCTGCAGGCTGAAGAATATTAAAAGAAATGAAAAGAAGAATTTCTTTCTCATTTGCTTTATTTTGGCAGAACCTCGGCCAGGATCCTGACCGAGGTGATGGAGCGGTTCGGGTCATTGGTATGGACGTAAATCTTCCTCTCAACTTTGCCTTTAAGACTTTTGCTGTTAAAAGTCGCTTCTAATGTGGCGTAATCGTAGGGGAGGATCTTGTTTGAAGAAACCTTAGGTGTGGTGCAGCCGCAGGAAGTTCTGGTTTTTTCTATTTCCAGCAAAGCTTCTCCCATATTATATATATCGATGGATTTAGTAAAAGCTTTGTCTTCAACAACCTTACCCAGATCCCAGACCTCGGGAGTGATCCAGATTTCTGGATGCTGGGTTGTAGCTTGGGCAGGGTTAAGGGCTAATCCGCCACAGATGAACAGGACGCATAAAACTAAAACTGATATTTTATTCATTGTGCTTGTGGTTTGAAACAGGGCAGGCCGATAAGCCGGATTCTGTCGTGGACGATCATCTGTCTGGGGCCCCAATTGCTTGAGACCTCATTGCGACCTACTCGGGATCATAACGGACGAGCTATCCCTCTCCCTTTTTGGTCTTGCTCCACGTGGGGTTTACAACGCGACCGTCTCCGGTCAGACCGTCGGGAGCTCTTACCTCCCGTTTTCACCTTTGCCACCGATCCTTTAGGGATCAGTTCGGCCGTATATTTTCTGTTGCACTTTCCTTCAGGTTATTATCCTGACTGGACGTTATCCAGCACGCTGCTCTGTGGAGTCCGGACTTTCCTCCCCTCGACTCGGCCTTGCGGCCTCGCTCGGGGCGATCATCTGGCCTGCCCATTTCAAGGTTCTAGCATAATTATAACAGATGTTTTATTTGGAGAATAGGGGGGAGCCTTTGGTGGTTTGCTCATCGATCCCGCGGTTGGCTAATTTGTCAGCCAGTTCGTTCTCTTCGCGGGGGGTGTGATAAACCCGGCAGTGTTTAAACTTTTTGATCAATGATTTGGCGTGATGGAAGAGGGGGATAAGTCCGTTGTTTTTAACCCTGTATTCCTCATTTATCTGTTTGACCAGCAGCTCTGAGTCAGAAAAAGCCTCAACGTTCTTTTCCCCCATATCCAGGGCTTCTTCAAGTCCGCGGATAAAGGCCAGGTATTCGGCAACATTATTGGTCGTTTTGCCGATAAAATCTGAAACCTCAACCAGGACTTTGGCGTCATTGCGTATGACCACGCCAATCCCAGCCGGACCGGGATTTCCCCGGGCGGCGCCGTCACTGAAAATCTGTATTGGCATCTGGCCCTACTTTCTAATTAGTTTAAGCACTGCTGGAACTCCAATTGAGTCTAAGGAAATCAACGCGCAAAGGATCGGTAGATCCATAGGAGTGTTGACCAAGCCGATTAATCTCAGAATAACAAATAAAATTGCACCCATTTATTTCA
>JAHIZU010000021.1 GCA_018814265.1 Candidatus Margulisiibacteriota bacterium
AAATTTGAAATTAGATATTAGAATATTAGTTCTTCCCGATCATCCCACGCCGATCAAACTCATGACCCATACTGCCAATGAAGTGCCTTTTGTTATTTATCAGAATGGGGAACCAGGGGTAGGGGGTAGGGTTCAGGGCTATAATGAAAAAGAAATAAGGAAATCAAAGATTAGGATCAAAGACGGCTACAAATTATTAAATTTATTATTGGCTAACAACTAACTGCCTGGCAGCTTGCCCTTAAATTCTCCAGCCTCAACTGAAATTCTTAAACTTCTTGAGCGATATCCTATCGGAGGCCCTATATTTTATGCCAGTGCGTTTTCCCTATTCAAATAGATATCGACCAAATACGCCCGTTACCCGCAGGATGGAGCGGCGGGCTTTTGTTGCCCAGGCTAAAGTTAGAAGTCAAATAATGAAGCTGCAGACCAAAATGAAGCTGATGACACAATTTAAGGCGGTTGAGCAGGATATCCGCAACAAGCTTTCTCTGGCCAAGACTATTGCCGAGGTTCTGCAGACCTCACGTCAGTTTATGGAGGGATTAGGCATTGGTGGGGTGGCGATATACCGTTATAGTAATGAGTCACAAAATATGTGGGCCATGGAGCGCGAGGCCCTGCGTGGCGTTACCCGCTACGAAACGCCCACTCCGCTGCTCCAGGGCGAGAAACGCTATTTTATCGAAACTGCTCACAAAAGAAACTACCCTGAGAATCCAACCGATATTTTGCTTGTAGATCGGCTGAGGGATTTTGTGAAAATGAGCCCTGAAGATCGCCGACAGGCAGAAGAAGATTTTGAATCTGACCTCCGACGCTATTTTGGTCAAGACTATGCTCAGGTTTATGCCGGCCGGATCGAGACGCTACAAGTTGCCTTAAGATTTAACCTTTATGTTCGCTATCCAGGGGTTGGGGCTTACGATATGATAATCTTAGCCAATAACCACGTTGAAAACGCCGCTCGCATAAAAAAGCATATTCCGCCAGTGCTGCTTTTCCCGGACGCCAGGCGTCAGCCGTTTGTTTACGAAGCTTTGCGCAGCCTGCAAAGGCCGATCACTGAAGAACTTCACAAAGCAGAAGATGTCCGGCTAAATAGAAAGCGCATTGCCAAAGACGCAGCTATTGACGCGCTGCAGCTGGCCTTGAACGCTACGGACAACCTTTCGGAAATGTTTGAGATCGCCTTGGACAGTCTTCCTGGTGTTTACATGCGCAATGGTGGCTCATATGTTGAACGATCTTCCATCATGCTTTTTGAAGAAAGCGTTGGAGCCTTATCGGTTATAGAGCATCGCGGCTTAAAAGAAGTAATCGCAAAAATGGTTAGCAAAGCTGGCGCCGGCATTGCCGGACATGTTTTTGAGGTGAATGTCCCTCTCTTAGTTATGGATGCGGAAACAGATGAGGTTTTTAATACTTTGCCGCAGAAAAGGAATGCTAAAAGAGGCTCTTTTATGTGTGTGCCAATCGGCTTTAAAGGAAAGAGATATGGTGTTCTAAATGTCAGGTCGTCTTACGTAAAGGCTTTTACAGATGCAGACTTAAGGCACTTGCAGCGCATTGCTGGAATCTTAGCCTATAAAATGCACGAGGTGAATTTAGTAAGGCAGCTGGAACGCGCGGCAAATTATGATGGCCTGACAGGCCTGCCGCGACGGGAATATGCAATTAGCAGGATTGAAGATATGCTGCAAAGGGCTGAGGAAGCGCGAATGCAACTTGCTTTTATTATGTTGGATCTGGACTGTTTTAAGCGGGTGAATGACCGTTACGGCCATAAAGCCGGCGATACTGTTTTGCGGGGAACCGCGGGCATTATCTCAGCTTGGCTTGGAAAACATCAAGCTGAATTTGAAGATTCCGTAGGCGGCCGTTGGGGTGGGGAAGAATGGGTGATCGGAGCCTTAGGCCTTAACGAAGAAAGGGCATCTGCCTTGGTTGAAGACTTGCGCCGGGGGTTTGAAGCGAGGCCTTATACTGGACCAGACTTCTGGGGTGAAAATTTAACTGTTACTGTCAGCATTGGCGTTGCAATTTTCCCATTTCACGGCCGCAACATTGATGCCCTTTCTATTAATGCGGATCGGGCCCTTTACGGCGCAAAGCATGAAGGACGAAATCGAGTCAACCTTTACGATCCCAGCAAGGTATACAGCCGCCCAAACGGCGATTAACGCTAAGTTGTCGATAAATTATTAAGAATGGTAGGTGAGAAAATGGCAGATAAAGGGCTTTCCCCGATTAGAAGCCCAATTCCTCCACAGTTATCTTTAGTGCGAAGGGGCGGAGCGCGGACGCAATTACTGATGGCGGAGAACGCTATATTGAGGCAACGAATTGCCAGGCTAGAAGGGAGACTCGGGCCGTTCGCAAACTTTTACCGGCTTGGACACGGCAAAGAAATCTTAAGAGCCATGGTGGAAAAGGTAAAGGCTCCGTCGGAAGAAACACAATTAGTAGTTATGCATTGTGATCTCTATGATAAGAATAGCCCCATCGGAAGGTTTAAACATTTAAATGAAGAGTTTGGCCGGGAGAATGTTGATGTGTTTTTGGGAACTCTGGCAAAAAGGATTCAAGAATGGGCCCAGGATTCAAGCAGCGGTTTTATCCAGAGTGTTGTTTTTCATCTGGAAGGGGTAAAATTTGTGGTTGCTTTTTTAACAAAGTCTGAGACTGATGCCGCAGAATATGCCGGAAAGTTGCAGACAACGATCCAGAAACTAAAATATTATTTACCCGTAGGGAGCCAAGGGATGATTGACCTCGAAGTTTACCTGGCTAAACCCGGAGATAATGTCTATGATGGCGAGGATATATTGTCAGTTGGCGTTGCCATAGGGCTTACTACTCTTAGAGACTCTTCTGCGGAAGGTCCGGAGGCAGTTCTTGATGCAGCAGAAAGAAGCTGCAATGAACTTAAAAGCAACCTTTTCAAAAGGGCCAAAGCTATACTTGAGAAAGGGCGCATTCTCTAAACCCCCTAATTAAAACCCAAAATTATTTCACATAATATGAATTTTAGTTGAATTTGCGAAATAATTAGCCTAAGATATGAGGCATGAATATCGCGATTATCGGTTTAGGTTTGATCGGCGGCTCGATCGGGCTGGGGCTAAAAGGGAATAGGGGTCAGGGGTTAGGGG
>JAHIZU010000171.1 GCA_018814265.1 Candidatus Margulisiibacteriota bacterium
GATCATGAATCATCCTGTGGAGTTGGAGTCGGCCCATCTTCGCGTTCGGAGGGAGTACCACTGCTGCCGCGATCACTACGGGCTTGAGGGGCTGAGGTGCTTCTTAAGCCCAGCTCCCGATAAACTTCCTGGGCATTCCGGACATTACCGTTCCGGATGTTGTTGCCGATTTCGCGCAATTTATCGTGTGATAGGGTGGTGTTGCTGCCAACAATATCCGCGCCAGCATTAGGAATATGATCCCTGAGAATGCTGCCGATATTCTGGTAGGCTGTTTGATATTCTCTCTTGTGAGGTTGAGTTTCGCCGTGGTCGTTCTTTTTATCAATTAGCACTTCTGCCGAGGTGTAAAGCTGCTGGATGATCTGGATCCTGAGATCTTCGTATTGCGTGATGTGCGAATCACCGGCCGTGGCTGGATCATTGCGCAGATTATTGACACGAGTGGCGTACCAGCCAAGGACACCATTATCTTCGTTATCACTCGGGTCGCCGCCCAGGGTATTAATCGCTGTGTTAATAAGCTCCATGCCGTGAGCGTGCCGCTCTGTACCTAAGAGACTGCGTCCCTGGCGGTACTGACAGAAGGCCAGATACATTTTAGCCTGCTGGATGTTATTTTGGATAGCGTCATCGTTGGCATTTGTCTGGGCTTCAAGTGTTCTAATAAGCCCTTCAAGATTATTGATAGCTTGTGTAAGTGTCGCCGCGTTGCTAGTATATTGATCAGGATCTTGATCAGTTGGCTGAACACTGATCGCTTGGACAATTTCGCGTAACCGGGGATCCATTTCAATGCGGCTTGTAAGCTCGATAATGTATTGGCCCTTAGGTATGGGGATTTCAACGGTCTGGCCATCTTGTTGCCGCGGCACAGTTACCTGCCAATCATCATAGATCAGCCCTGCGACGGCTAAAGCATGTCTCCTGAAATCCGCGTCATGCAGTTGCGTATATGACTCTGCCAGGAGTCTCAATTGGGCGGTCATGCCTTCTTCACCCAGAAGTTCTAAAGCGTCTGGGTTGAGCTCAAGAACCGGAGTATCTTCATTGCCAGTGTTTACGATCAGCAGGCCTTCTATGGCTTGTGCTTCCGTTGTCATGATGGCCTGGTCTCCTGTTCCTTCTGCCCGGCGGAACCTCTCGCGATGAGCAGCAATAAGCTGGTTTAAAGCGGTGGTTTTATGCGGGGCAGGATATTGACCATCAACAACATTTCCTAAATTACTGTAGATCGTGTTCCACTCATCCGTGGTAATATTGCTTCTAACTCTAGCACTGCCTCGACCATCTCTCCGGATCTCCAGATTTTGATCTGTATCATATAATAGATGAGTGGCAACTCTGAGCTCAACGGGTTGAGTGTCTTCCAGGCCCTGGACATAATCTTCATGGGAAGGGTTGGCAAAGATGTCCCAGGCTTCCCTGGCCAGTTCGTAGCGGCCTTCAGCCACCAGTTTGTTAATGAACGCGTCCGCAAATTGGCTTTGCGCCAGCGCGGTGGGGTATTGGTCCTCAAATCGTCCGCGATGGGACATAAGGTCATAGTCATCATAGTCTGATAAGCTTCTGTCTTCCAGCACTGGCCTGCCTTGTAAATAAGCAATAACATTTTCAGCGCTGAAACTGGCGCCAGGAGTGAAGGCGCGGTTGATGTATGGAGCGCCATTGAATTCCCCGCCAAGTTCCCCGGCTTTGGCTACGCGCATCAGGTACTGGGCAATGATCTGGGCGTTCAAAGTGGAGCAATCCGTGGTGCTGCCTATCATGGTTATGATCGCGTCAATCACATCTTGGTTGTAGCCAGCTTGCTGCAGTGCGGCGCGCAGATGCGCTTCATCTCTTAAGTCAGCTCCCTCTAATCCTTGTGCCAGCTGACCATTAATATCCACATTGAAATTTTCATCGTGCCATGGGGTTTCTGGATCAAAGTAGTTGGCAAACGCTTGTTGGACAGTAACGCCGTAGCGGTTGGCATAAGCTGTCATGACCTGAGATAGTCTGGCCAGGTCATCAGCTGAGATCTTTCCGTCGCTATTTTCGTGGCCTGCGACATTAACATTATTAGCAATAATATTAAAAAATTGTTCTGTGACCTCGATTTGCTGATCGGCGTGGCTCTCGTTCCAAGCGGTAACAAACGCCTGCATTTCTGCCCAATTGATATCTCCATCGCTGTCAAGATCGAAATCGATCAATTCAATTGCATTGGTTGCTGTGAAAGAAATGCCCCTCGCTGCCAGGGCCTCGACAAATCCAATAGGCTCGAATGGCGCGGCTCCTGGGGCCTGGGGATGGGGGGTGAGGTCGTCAACTGCACTTACAGCTCTTTGGATCAGCGCCCGGTTTTCCGTGGTCAATAGGTTCCGGTCATATCCCGAAGCTGTATAGGCTGTATAGGCAGCATTGGCCTGGATTTGTTCCACGGTAACGTTAGCTGGGATATTGCCATCAGTGCCGATCAACTCTTCCAGGTCATCTAAACCTTGGGCCCGGCCTGGCGCTTCATCAGTGCCGCTCTCGAACTGAGAGGGATCAAGGCCTTGAAGTACTAAATACCTTCTTATGAGTGCGTTGCCAGTCAGGTTCTCAGAGCCCAGAGTGACTAATTGTTCAATCGTAATGCCATGTTCATGTTTGTATGCGGCAAGAGCTTCAGCATCCCAGAGATCTCCAACGTTGGCAAAAGCTGAATTGTAATTAGTATACCCGGTACTGGCATTTGCAGCCTTTTGTGCGCGCGTTGCATTACCAGGGATAGCCTCTAGAACACGTACAAGTTCATTTGAAACGTGGTCTCTTTGGTTTAGGGTTTGTGCGGCTGTTCTTTCACCAATGGTTATATTTGAGGTAGGACCTAACCCGTCGTTTTCATCAACTAAAGTAATAGTCCCGACAATGACTGGATCACCTGAGTTTTCAGATTGGTCAACGCCCC
>JAHIZU010000001.1 GCA_018814265.1 Candidatus Margulisiibacteriota bacterium
CAAAAAACTTGCAACCATTAATTTCTCGGGTCAAAGACTATGCAAAATTACCGGTGGCTATCGGATTTGGGATCTCCAAGCCTGCCCAGGCAGCAGAAGTTGCCAGGATCGCCGATGGAGTGATCGTGGGCTCAGCCATTGTTGATTTGATCGCCAAGAAAAAGATCCCAGCTGTTTCAAAATTTGTTGCCTCATTAAGAAAAGCTATTGATTAGATGTAGGGACAACCTTTATGGTTGTCCGAAATAAGTGGACAGGGATAAACCCTGTCCCTACATTTTATTTATGATAAACAAGATCATTTACCGTTTTAATCAATTCTGGTTTGGCATGAGCGCCAGATATACCAAGGCTGACGAAGCATTTGCCCGCACTTATTTAAATATCGAAGAGTCGTCACTTTTTAACCAACTGCCTGGTTTTGAGAAGAAACACGCTGTGGTGGTTGCCCGGAAAATGCTGGCGCTTGCCCGGCTTCATCCGGAATTAGACCAGAACAAGCTTGTTAAATTGGGGTTGCTGCATGATATTGGTAAAGTTGCAGAAAAGAACTCTGTTTTGACTAAATCGATCCTGGTGATCATCCGTTTCTTCCTTCCCTGGCTATATGACCGCCTGGCAGACAGCGGAGAAACCCATTCCTTCTTTCGCAGGTTCTATATTCACAAACACCATGGGGCAGTCGGCGCCCAGCTGCTGGAAAAGATCGGTGAAACATCCGAGATCCTTTCGATCATTGCCAAACATGATCCCCGGATCGAGCCCTTTGGGCCGGAGGATCCACTAGAGTTAAAGCTCCTGCAGCAGGCTGACAGCACTTACTGATTGTATTCTGCGGAAACTATAGTCTTGATCCCGCCGCGGACATTGAATTCTCCAACAATTTTTATAGAGCGAGGCTGACAAACTGCTACAATGTCATCGAGGATCTTATTGACCACGTTTTCATGAAATATTCCCACGTTGCGGAAAGAAACAAAGTATAATTTAAGTGATTTTAACTCAATGATCTTTTTGTCCGGGATATAATCAATAATAATATTAGCAAAATCAGGCAGGCCGGTTTTAGGACAAACGCAGGTAAACTCGGGAAATTCAATATGGACGTTGTAATCCCTTTTGGGATAACTGTTTTTAACTGTTTCTATCTTTTTCATTTTGCCCACCGGTATTTATTGATTTCATCCCGCAAGGTTTTAGCCGCTTCCCTGGGAGAATCAGCATAAATTATCCCGCGCGAGGAATTAATTATCGCCCGCATGCCTTGCTTGTTAACGCCAAACTTGACCGAATCAGCCAGGTTTCCGCCCTGGGTCCCAACGCCCGGGATCAGGATCGGCATATCACCGACTATTTTTCTGATCTCGATCAGCTGCTCTGATTTAGTGGCGCCAACCACCAGGCCGCAATTGTCATATTTGTTCCAGTTTTTTACCTCATGGGCCACATTGAAAAAGACATCGCGCTGAAAATCCTTAGCCCCGGGGTTGCTGGTTAAACATAAAACGATAACCCCCTTGTCGCGATATTCCAAAAATGGTTCGATTGAATCATGGCCCAGGTAGGGGTTAACGGTGACCGCGTCTGCCTTGTAGACATTGAAAAGGCTTTCAGCATAGGCAGCTGAAGAATGGCCAATATCACCCCTTTTGGCATCCAGGATCGCTGGAATGCCGGTAGAGTGGATCAGTTCAATAGTTTTTATAAGCGAAGAAAGACCGTAAATGCCATATCTTTCGTAAAAGGCGATATTGGGTTTATAAGCGCAGACTAGATCCTTAGTGGCGTTGATGATCTCGCGGTTAAAAATGTAGATCGGGTCTTCTTGGTTCAGGATCGATTGCGGAATGCTATTCAGGTCAATGTCGAGTCCAACGCAGAGAAGACTATTGTTTTTGTTCGCGGCTTTATCGAGTTTTTCCAGAAACCTCAAGTTGCCTCTTCCTGTGCCTCTTCCTGTTCAGCTCTGTCTTTTTCCTTTTGCGCGATCATGTCAGCGATGGTGACTTTTGGGGTTTCTTCGGTCTCAGGGATAGCTTGTTTTATCTCTTCTCTTTCTCTTTGTTTCGCAGCCGCTTTGATCGACAAGCCGATCTTTTGCTCTTCCGGCAAAACCCTTAAGACCCTGACCTCAACAACGTCGTTGATCTTGATGCCAGCGTCTTCCGGGTTCTGGATCTGTGTATTTGACATCTCAGAGACGTGGATCAAGCCTTCCAGATCATGGTCAAGTTCAGCAAAAGCGCCAAACTTGGCAAAGCGCAGGATCTTGACTTTGATGGTCTGGCCGGGTTTAAAGTATTCCGTGGCTTTTTCCCAAGGATCGTCTTGCAGCTCTTTTAAGCCCAGGGCAACCTTTTTATTGATCTGATCAACCCCCAGGACAAAGACGTCCAGCTCCTGTCCGACTTTTAGAAGAACAGACGGGTGTTTGACTCTCTTCCAGGAAAGCTCGCTGAGATGGATCAGGCCTTCAATGCCGCCGAGATCAACAAAGGCGCCAAAGTTCTTCAGGCTGGTAACCTTGCCGTGGCGGACCTGGCCGACTTCCAGTTCTTCGAAAACTTTTGATGATTGCTGTTTTTCCTTGGCGCCGCTCCCGAGCTTATGAGACATAATGATCTTGCCCTGGCGGCGGTTAACCTCAATGACCTTTACAGGCAGGGTTTTATCTTTGAACGTGTCCAGTGATTCCTGGGCCTGTTTCATGACTTGAGAAGCAGGGATAAAACCGCGAATGCCAGAGCAATCAACAACTAAGCCGCCCCTGACCACCTGGATCACTTTTCCCTCAAGCATTTGTTTGTTCTTAAATGCATCGTAGGCTGTTTGCCAGTGGCTTTCGTAATCCGCCCGCTTTTTGGACAGGACCACATAGCCTTCTTTGTTTTCCAGATTTTCGATGAAGACATCGATCACGTCGCCAACTTTTACAACCTCTTCAGCGGAGGAGAAACTTCTTTCAGACAATTCCTCTGGCAAGATGATGCCGTCGGCTTTGTACTTTATGTCAACCAGCACTGCGCCGTGATCGACTTTGATAACCGTGCCTTTTACCGTGTCGCCGGATTTGTATTCTTTAAAAGTAGCCTCGTAGCTGGCTGCTTCGGACTTTGGCAGGGGAGCTGGTTTTTCGACTGGAGCTTTTGCCGCTGGTTTTTCTGCTGAAGGCGGGGCAGGGGTCATCCTGGTCGCTGTGAATTCCTCTTTTTTTGCTGCCTGTTTTGGTGGCAGGGGTGTTGAGGGAGCTGTTTTTTCAATTATTTTGCTTTCTTTAAGAGTTTCCTTGATCAGTTCTTCAACCTCAAGAAATTCTTCTTCGCCTTTGCCTTTTTCAAATCCAGTGCCAGTTAATTCTGTTTCTGCCATGATAAACCTCCAAACCTAAACAGCATACCATAAAGACGGGAAAGGGTCAACTTTAGGACTTGGGGGTCTTGGTGCAATTCAATAAGGGAGTTAGGGCTTTTAAGGCCTTTATGGATTGAAGGCTTTTACGGTAGTATGAGAAAAAAGGCAAAATGCTTTAAACCCTTTGCCTTAGCGGCCATTTTATCCTAACGGCCATCATTCACCTAGAAGCCATAAAAGCCTTAACAACCTTAAATATAAGCCTCTATCACTCTAAGTAGGTTTCCAGCCATATTTGCCGACCAGAGGGACAAAAACGCAGGCTACGGATTCGAAAGTGCTGAACTTATCTCCCTGTTTAGTTAGAGTGGTTAGCATTTGCTGAAAAGTATCGCCAACCGGGATGACCAGTCTGCCGCCATCTTTTAGCTGTTCTGTGAGCGGCTTTGGGATGCTGGGGCAGGCAGCGGTAACAATAATTGCGTCATAGGGAGCAGCCTTTTGAAAGCCCTCAGTGCCATCGGCAGTGATAAATTCAATGTTACGATAGCCCAATTTATTGATCGTCTCTTTGGCCTTTTGTGACAGGGGCGCTAAGCGTTCGACAGTATAAACCTTCTGACAAAGTTCCGCCAAAATAGCTGTTTGGTAGCCGGAACCAGTGCCGATCTCCAAAACTGTTTCTAGGCCTTTAAGCTTTAGCAGTTTGGTCATCACTGCCACCATATAGGGTTGGGAAATAGTTTGATTATCGCCGATCGGCAGGGCGCAGTCGTCGTAAGCTGCTGAGCGGATATCAGCCGGCACAAACTCCTGCCGCGCAACCTGGCGAAAAGCAGCCAGGACCCGCTGGTCCGCGATCCCTCGGGGGATTAGCTGTGTTTCAACCATAACTTGGCGCAAAGCCTCAAAATCCATTTTAATCTACCTCATTGTACACCCAAAAAAATGTCTTGACAAATTTGGCCTCAAAGCGCAAAATAAAATGGCATGAAGACAGAGATTGAATATGGTATTGGTCCGCACCTGATGCTGGACTGTTATGGTTGTCCCAAAGATAAACTGGCTGATATGGATTTTATTTTCAATCTTCTAGACACCTTTCCGCAAAAAATAAAAGCCACCAAGATCATGGCGCCTTATGTTTTTAAATACCACGGCCAGACGCCGGATGACTGGGGCCTTTCCGGGGTTGTTTTGATCGCTGAATCACATATTTCTATCCATACCTTTCCTGACAAAGGCAACGCTTTTGTTGATATATTTTCCCGCAAAGAGTTTGACACTGATTTTGCGCGAGAGACTTTGCTGCAGGAGTTTTCCGCCACGCATCATGAAGTAGTTTTGCTAAACCGCGGCGTAGAATTCCCCAAAAACATGAGCCGCGCGGCCGATTTCGTTAACCAGGAAAGACTGGACCTGGTTGGCTCTCACCGAGTTTATCATTAATGTTCGTCATACTTCCTGTTCCTTACGAAGCTACAACTACCTATGGCAAAGGGACTAAAGCCGGCCCAACTGCGATTTTAAAAGCTTTGCAACACGTTGAGGATTTTGACGAAGAGCTTGGTTTTGTAACTTACGAAAAAACTGACATCCAAACCTTGCAGCCTGTTTCCGTCAAGAGTCTGGAGTCGCGAGTCGCCAGTCTTTTAAAAGACAATAAAATTCCGGTTGTCTTAGGCGGCGAACATTCCATAACCCCGCAGGCAGTTAAGGCTTGTGCTGCAAAGTATAAAAACTTATCCGTTTTACAATTTGACGCGCATGCTGATCAAGAGATAAATATAAGGGATCAAAGAACAACCATGCTTGTGTGATGCGGCGGGTTCTGGAGATCTGTCCAGCGGTCCAAGTTGGCATCAGGAATATTTCCGAAGAAGGCTGGCAGTTCGCTAAGAAAACAGGACAAATTGATAAAATACACTGGGCGCAGAAGATCGAGCTGGTTGAGAAGATAGAAAATCAGTTATCTGAGAATGTTTATATCACGATCGATGTGGATGTTTTTGATCCTTCGGTGGTTCCTGCGGTTGGCACGCCTGAGCCTGGCGGCATCTTATGGTATGAAGTTCTGGATATCCTGAAAGCAGTTTGCGCAACCAAGAATATAGTTGGCTTTGATGTGATGGAACTTTCGCCCCGTAAAGGTGACATTGCTTCGGATTTTACGGTGGCGAAGCTGGTTTATAAAACTATAGGTTATATTTCCGCGAAAAGTTAATTCTTACCCTCACCCTAATTAATTCTAAATTTCTAACATGTGGTTTCAGGTCCCTCTCCCAGAGGAGGGTGTCCAATAACCTCAAGAAACCGGCGAATGAACTTCGCGGTTTCTTGAGGTAAAATTGAGGTGAGGTGAATAAATGAAATTTAAAGATTACAATCAAAGACAACAGTGGTTAATCCCGCCGAATATTGAAGATG
>JAHIZU010000172.1 GCA_018814265.1 Candidatus Margulisiibacteriota bacterium
GATCGCCGCAGTTGGCCTAATTGAAAGATTTAACCCAGCCTTTCAGGAGCTTTGTAAGCTGATCAAGAAAGAAAAGATCATTGGCCTGCACTTCAATCGCTTCAGTCCCTTCCCTGCCAGGATCTCTGACACCAATGTTATCCAGGATATGATGATCCATGACCTGGACCTCTTGCTTAAGCTGCTGCCGCAAGAAGAAATCGAAAGTTTAAAGGCCAAAGGCGAGAAGGTAAAAACCAAAAAACTCGACAAGGTTTCAGCTACGATTTTTTATCAATCAGGCATCATTGCCAAGGTTGAGTCAGACCGAGTTTTTGGCATAAAGACGCGAAAAATCACAGTTACAACTGAGAACGGCATGTTCGAAGCCGACCTCTTAAACAGGCGCGTTTATCTGCGCGATCTGCAGCATCATATTCCCAGCGTTCACCACACAAAAAGCTTTGACCAACTCTCAGCCGAGCTGGCTGATTTTATCAAAGCAATCAAATCAAACTCTCCACCAAAGGTCACTTTGGAGGACGCTTATCAGGCACAAAAACTTTCTGAGGAGGTTGAAAAAGCATGCTATTAACGATCCTTTCTTTTATCTTTGTTTTTACGGTTATCACTTTGGCGCATGAATTTGGTCATCTGGTTTTTGCCAAACGAGCCGGCATCGCGGTCCCAGAATTTGGCCTAGGTTTTGGGCCAACGATCTTTTCTTTTAGCAAAAACAACACAACATATAAGATCAATATTTTGCCCATTCTTGGCTATGTTAAAATTGCGGGCCTGGATGCGGATGAAGACCAAGATAAAGAAATTCCAGAAGATCAAAAATTCTTTAACAAAAAAACCTCCCAAAAATTCATGCCGATCTTTGCTGGCGCTTTAATGAACCTCATTTTGGGCTTTCTGGTTTTTAGTTTTACTTTTATGATCATTGGTGTTCCAATTGGCATTTCCAATGAACTTTCTGCGATCAGCCCTGGCTCTGAAGCTGCCAAAGTGGGCTTAAAATCTGGCGACCGTTTGCTGGCGATCAATGGCAAAGAATACTCAGACCCGGAAGAAGCGGTTAAAACGATCCATGAAAACCCTGATATAGAGTTAACCCTGAGCATTGATCGGGCTGGCAAAAAAATATTAATTAAAGCCACCCCAAAACTAAACAAGAAGATGAAGATCGGCCTGATCGGTTTCTCGCTTAAAGCTATTTATGAAAAGGTTGGCCCTCTGACCGCCATATATAAAGGCTTCCTGCAAACCGCCAGCCTAAGCCTGATGATACTGACCCTGGTTGGCAAGCTGCTTACGGGTGGGATATCCCTGTTTGACCTGGCCGGCCCGGTTGGCATTGCCCAGATCACCGGCCAATACGCCAGCCACGGGGTCTTGTCCCTGCTTAGCTTCCTGGCCTTCTTTAGTGTCAATGTGGCGGTCCTAAACCTGCTGCCAATCCCTGCTTTGGACGGGGGAAGGCTGTTTTTCGTACTTATTGAGGCCATTAGGCACAAAGCAATACCCCTTGAGCTGGAAAATAAGTTTCATTATGTAGGACTATTCGCCCTTTTAGGGCTCCTGGCAGTACTAACTGTCAACGATTTGATCAGGATTTTGGCAAAATAACCTATTTCTGTGCGTTCTTTGCGGCAATTAACGTATTTTTAAGCAACATCGCAATGGTCATTGGCCCTACCCCTCCTGGAACAGGAGTAATATAAGCGGCCTTATCTTTAGCTGAGTCAAAGTCAACATCTCCCTGTAACTTATCCCCAACGCGATTAACGCCTACATCAATGACAATTGCCCCATTTTTGACCATATTTCCATGAATTATGCCTGGAGAGCCGACCGAAGCCACTAAAATATCCGCTCTTTTGACAACCTCACCCAGATCTTTAGTCCTGGAATGGCAAATTGTTACTGTTGCATGCTGCTGAAGCAGCAAAAGCGCAACTGGCTTGCCAACAATATTGCTTCTGCCAACAACAACCGCCTCTTTGCCCTTGATCTCAACCCCTGTGGACAAGATGAGCTCCATAATGCCATGAGCAGTACAGGGAATAAACAGCGGATCATCCCCTCTTAATAGTTTCCCCATATTTAAAGGGTGCAAGCCGTCAACATCCTTCTCTGGAGAGATCTCATTTAACGCAGCTATTGGATCCAAGTGTTTAGGCAAAGGTAGCTGTACCAAGATGCCATGGACTGACCTATCCTTATTAAGCCTGCGAACCAGTTCGTTTAGCTCATTTTGCTTAATGTTTGCTGACAAACGGTGCGTTTCGCCAATCATCCCCGCCTTTTGACAAGCATTTTCCTTGCTCCGAACGTAGACATGGGAGGCCGGGTCGTCTCCAACTAAAACAACGGAGAGCTTTGGGCTGACACCAGTTTCTTTTATAAAAGACTCAACCTCATCAGCCAGCCCCTCCCGGATCTTGGTTGCAATCACTTTCCCATTAATTATTTGAGCCATAAGTTATCCACACTCCTTATCCACAGCCATTTTATTTCCCAACACAGAACTGGTTAAAGATCTCATTGATTACTTCCTCGGA
>JAHIZU010000173.1 GCA_018814265.1 Candidatus Margulisiibacteriota bacterium
TCTGGTTTTTACTCTTATCTTAATTAGGGAATAATTTCCAGGAAGTGGGCGGCTGGAAAAATGAAATAACTGAAGGTTTTGCCTGGCCAAAAGATTAATGACACTAGAAATAGTTCCTGGGACATCATAGACCATCAGCCACAGATCAGCATAGCTGGCATCATCGCTTAAGACCTTAAAAGCAACCGCGGTTGAAGATGTGCGCACAACGTTCATTACTTGATTGATGAGTTCGTCCCTTTTACCAGCAAGCCCGATCGCCAAATGCATGCCTGCTTCACTGTTCATACCAATCGCCTTGGCCGCGCGTAAGGGAGAGAAAGTTGTGCCAAAGGTCAGGGCGGTGATATTTTCCCCTGCGCCTTTAAGCAGTGATGACAGCCTATTTTTTTGATTGTTGCGCCAGTCAGTAAACCTGATGCCGAGCGCTGCTTCGCCTCTTTTTTGCGCGCTGGAGCTCCGCACCTTAATTAACTCCGGATCTAGTTTTCCAGCTCGCGCTAGCGCGTAGGCAACTAATGCTGGTAAAGTGCCTAACTGGTTTGCCCGAACCCGGCTGGTAGACAGCCCTCTTGGTTTTTTTAAAGATAGGATGTGATCACCGTTTTCTAGTGGGGCTGACACCGGCAGCATTATCTCATAAATTTCACCAGTTACTGGATTGATACGCTCGATAGTTGCTTTAGCCGGCGCACGCAGTCCTTCGTCCAGGCTAACCGCAAAAAGGAGGTCGATCAGTTTTATTCTTGCCCCGGACTGATACGGGATCAAGCGATAAAGATTCCCTTTGTATAAGCCATAGCGGCGGCCTTCATCAAGCAGCTTAGTTCTTTCAGCTTGGGCAACATCGAACGCAACGCCCATTAAACCATTCAACTTAAATCTGCCATGCGAGGCGCTCCCAAGTTCCGCCATCTCATGCATTGCCTCGGTGCGAATCTGAACATTGATCGGCTCATTGTGTTCGCCTCGAAAGTGAAGATGAAGGGATTCGTAGCCGTTTGGTTTTGGGCCTTCGTCATAAGGCTGGCCAACCGAGATGCCATTTACATAATTTTTCCTTTCCCTTAGGTCTTCCGTATAATCCAAAATCTCCATTGCATTTATGATTGTTTCCATGGCCTCCAGACATTGTTTTCGCGTTCCGTCAATAATGAATCTAAACCGGCTGGCATCTGTTAATTCCTCTCCTTTGTTTATTTTTTTCATAGTTCTGGTAACACTTTTGACGTCAAATTGGGCTCGATGCGGGATGCCGCCTTTACGCAACTCGTCGCTAACCAAGTCTGTTAAGGTCCTTAAATGGGCCAGCGCCATTATGCGAGTGCGCTTATTTGTGTCTTCGATTTTTGCTTCGATCCGTTCATATTCTTCTCGATCCAAGCGCAGAAAGGCAATATTTTCCAGCCTTACGGCAATATCATCCAAATCAAAACCGCTTAAAATAGGCGAGGTTACATGATAGCCTCTTGAGGCCAGCAGGCCCGGTCTCTTTCCAAATTCACTCAGGGTAGTTAATGCTTTGAACTGGTCAGCGGCTTCCAGCAGCCAGACATCCCTATTTCCCTCTTGCATCAGGCACATTTTGTAGAGATAACGTGCTTCCCTGGCTGATAACTTGTCGGAACCAATAGGGGTGAACAAATAGATGCCTATCGCGGCTTTCCTTTTAATTAAGTGAATGACATATTGATTAATGTTTTCTTCTTCCAATTCCTTTATGGGGACCAGGTGAAGTAGTCCGGCAGCTGCCAGCAGGGGACTACAGCCCCATTCGCATAAAGTTTTGGCAACATTGAGTAAATGGATAGTGATCTTTTCACCGTTGGGCAGTTTTTCATCGCCATGAAAGCGGAGCATGATGTCAAAGGCCTGCTCAAGAACTTCAAGCTCTTGCTCGATATATCTTTCTTTGCCTCTCAGCACGGCTAATATTTCGTTTTTGAGATCGATCAGGTCATGGCTGGGCCTTGTTTGAAAGGCCATGAAGAGGCGGGGATCGGAGATCCCGAAGAGCGGCCGCGCCAAATTTTGAATGGAACGCCGGCTGATGCTAATTTCAGGGCCTGGCCTTCTTGCCGGCCTCGGAATTAATCTCGGTAATAGATTTATCCTTATCATCGCACCTATTTATCGCCCAGTTATTTGAAAAATTTCAGTGTAAAGTGTATACTTTAATTTAATAGTAATGACATTCATTTGGCATTTGTCATTTGATCATTAGTCATTACGACCGAAGGTCGCTGGCGGGTCGTCTAACGGCCCGCCTCGACGAGCCCGACGACGTAAGACGTAAGTTGTATGTGGGGCTCGTCGGGCGAGGCGGGTAGGACAGATGATTTTGGTTCCTTTAATTATGCATACGGTTTATGTGTTAAAAAGCAGAATTGCTAAAAAGAGTTATGTAGGGATAACCGCTGATTTAACAAGAAGAACGCATGAGCATAATTCTGGGAAGCATCAATATACAAAGAGATACATGCCTTGGGAAGTTATCTATACCGAAGAATATAGCAATTTTAGCGAAGCGACCAAAAGAGAAAAATATTTAAAAACAACGAGTGGCAGAAGATTTCTTAAGGGGGTTTTTGCAAAATCGGGCAGGTAATTATTGGCGGGTCGTCTAACGGTAGGACAGATGATTTTGATTCATCCAATCGGGGTTCGATTCCCTGCCCGCCAGATAAACTAGAACACCGACCACTGAACTCAGAACACGGAACTCAGTTAATTATTTTGTAATCCGTGCTCGGTGTTCTGTGATCTGTGTCCCGAGCCCTGATTAGATAATTCCGAAACTTGTCCATGAAAGCCAGGCTTTACCCTTGAGACTCCACAAGGAATTTGCTATACTTTTTTCAAATGCCTCCTAAAAGCCGAAATAACAAAAGAGCTATCCGTAATCGTAAAAGAACTAAGATCGAGGCGCCGGAAAGAAGTATCCCTTCAAAGTTCAAGCAGGATATCGTCGGGATCTTACTGCTGGCCCTGGCGGTTTTTGTTTTCGTTGCCAACCTCTCCACTTCAACCGGCCTGGTCGGTTTTTTTGTGGTTAAAACGTTCCTGCGCTCAGCTATGGGGGTAGGAGTGCTGGTTTTGCCTTTTTTTATCGGCCTCTACGGCATCATCCTCTTGCTGCGTCATGAAGTAAAGGAATTAACTGTTCGCCTCTTTGGTCTATTAATTCTCTTTTTAACCTATATTGCCGTGGCCCAGTTCTATGAAATCAATTATTTTACTGACGTTGAGGCTCTTTATTTCCGCGGGGCAGGGGGAGTGCTTGGCTATAGCGCGCATTACGCCCTGATGCGGTCGATCGGCTTGTGGGGATCTTATATTATCTTAACTGCGGTGGCGGTCATTGGCCTGTTGATGCTTTTTAATGTGACCGTGCTGAGCCTGGTCTCTTTTATAAAGCATTTATTTGCGCCACAGGCTGATGAACAGGGGCAAAAAAAAGTAGAGATAGCAAAAGAACAAGCCAAGAGAAAAGATTTCAAGCTGCCATTGCCACTCAAGAAAGCCGTTGAATCTGGCGTTAAAGATAATGCTGAAAAGCCAGCGCCGCTTAAACCAACGCCGCCGCCTCCTCCTCCGGTGGTGATTCATTCCACCGTAACCAAGGAAGAGAGGGATTACAAAGAGCCAGCCAGGAAGAAGGGGCCGGATCTGACCCTGCATAAAGAACCTACGGTTGTTCAGGAAAAAATCAACGTGGCTGGCAATTATAAGCTGCCTCCCCTAAGCTTGCTGCAAGATCAAACAGCTGAAGAAAGAAAACAAGCGAAAGAAATGGAGGCGCAGATCAATGCTCGCAAGGATCAGCTAGAAGCTGCCTTGCGTAGTTTTGGCATTGGCGCGCATGTTGTGGCAATTTTTCAGGGGCCGGCCGTTACCCGCTATGAGCTGCAGCCTGAGCCGGGAGTCAAAGTCAGCCGGATCAATAACCTGGCCAATGATATTTCGCTGGCTATGGCAGCCCAGGGGATCAGGATCGAGGCGCCAGTGCCAGGGAAATCTGTGGTGGGGATCGAAGTGCCGAACCCGGTAGTTACACCGGTCAGGATCAAGGAGATCGCTGCCAGCAGTGTTTTTCAAAATAGTCATTCAAAGTTAACTTTCTGTATTGGCAAAGATCTGGCCGGACACCCGATCGTTGGTGACCTGGAAAAAATGCCTCACTTACTTATTGCTGGAACCACTGGCTCAGGCAAGAGCGTTTGTATCAATTCTTTCATTACCAGTATTTTACTCAAGGCCACGCCTGACGAGGTCAAATTCATCATGATCGACCCTAAGATGGTTGAGCTCTCGGTTTACAACGGGATCGGTCATTTGCTGGCGCCAGTGGTGACCAATGTAAAGAAAGCTGCTATCACTCTTAAGGTCTGGGTGTTGCAGGAAATGAACAGGCGCTATGAGTTGTTCCATGCCAAAGGAGTCCGCAACCTGTCTGCCTATAATAAGAAAATGAAGGAAAAA